>JBMCMJ010000185.1:0-5619 GCA_048615135.1 Pseudomonadota bacterium | reverse complement strand
CCGTAGATCCGCTCGGCCAGTTCGGGCTGGTCGACGAAGGGGTTGCGGTTGCCCTGGATGGCGACGATGCGGTCGTGGCGTCGCCGCTCCAGGTCGTCGACGGGATCGGTTTCGTGCCAGCGGAGCAGAGTGCAGAGCCGGCCGAGTTCGGTGCCGCGCGTGCCGGTTCGTTCGACGAGGCGGAGGTCGACCAGCCGGCCCTGGCCGTTGTAGCGGACGTCCATGTAGAACAGCATCCGGGCGACGTCGCCCTTGACCGCGTCGCGTGGCTCGAAGCTGCGGCCGTCGCGGATCCGGGCGGCGCAGCCTCGCAGCCGGGCGCCGCCCTCGTCGAAGTCGAGACTGCCGCGCCGCTCGTTGCAGGCCGCATCGGTGGCGCGGACGTGGTGCAGGTCGTTGTGCGCGAGGTCGCGCGCGTTGCGGAAGCCCTTGGAGCGCGGCCAGACGTGCTCGCGGTTCCACGAGTTGGCGGTCCAGTTGCCGCGGTTGAGGGCGTCGCTGAGCTTGTCGGCCTTGGGGTGCGAGCGGCCCGAATAGAAGAGCAGGACGTGGTCGGGGTTGGCCGGGTCCTCGTCGGTCTCCTCCAGAGCCGACCAGAGTTCGGCGTAGGACAGGGGAGCCTGGCCGGTCTCGGCGAGCCGTTCCACCGCGCGGACCAGCGGGTCGCCCGCGAGGCCGTCGAGATCGGCCGCGGCCGGCGATACCGTCTGTGGGGCGAGCAGGAGAACGAGGGCGAGGGTGGCGAGGGCGAGGGGTCTCATGGGCGCGATGTCCGAGGGGGCGAGCCGATCGCCCTTCGCCTACGCGGTCGACCCCCGTGCGGCAAGCGGCGGCCGCAAGGCGCCCTGCGGCATCCGGACCGTCGTCGGGTTCGCGCGCTTTTGGCATAATGGAGGGATGATCAGTTCCGATTTGCATATCGCGCTCAGCTTTCTGCTCACCTTCGGGGTGCCGATGCTGATCGCCTATCGCGAGTTGCGGATGGTGAGCCCGAAGCGGCGGCGGGGCGGCGGCGACGGCAACGCCCCGGTGACGCCGCCCGCGCCGGTGAACCCGGACGGGGACGACGCGCTGCCGCCGCTGCCCCAGTCGCTGATCGACGCGGCGAAGGGCACGCCCACGCCGCAGCCGAGCCGGCCGAAGGTCCTGGAGCCGGTCTAGTCGGTGCGTACCGCGCCGATGAACGGCAGGTGGCGGTAGCGCTCGGCGTAGTCGATGCCGTAGCCGACGACGAACACGTCCGGGATGGTGAAGCCCACGAAGTCGGCCTGGAACTCGACGGCGCGGCGCGACGGCTTGTCGAGCAGGGCGCAGGTGCGCACCCGTGCGGCACCGCGGTCGAGCAGGATGCGACTCGCGACGGCAAGCGTGTGGCCCGTGTCCTGGATGTCGTCGACGACCAGGACCTCGCGCCCCTCGAAACGTCCGGCGAGGCTGCCGAGCACCTGGACCTCGCCCGTACTCTCCGTTCCCATGCCGTAGCTGGCGAGCTGGAGGAAGCGCACCTCCGGGCCGAGGCCATGCCGGTCGAGGGCGCGGACGAGATCGGCGACGAACACGAAGCTGCCGGTGAGGATACCGACGACGATGCAGTCGGCGGGCATCACGCCTGCGATCTCGAGGGCGAGTTCGTCGACGCGCGTGGTGAGGGCGCTGCCGGCGATCATCGGTTCGACTTCGGGCGGTGCCGGCGTCGTCGCTGGGGCCATGGGGTCCTCGCGGGCTGTCGGCGGGGTGCGACCAGTATGCCGCTTCCGGCCTCTTGCGCAAAGGCGCGGGAGGCCCTATCCGCCCGCGAACGAAGTTCGAGGGCACGCCGCGCCGCCCTGGCGCCAGCGGGCCGCGCGGGTGGAAACGATGGCACGCGAGAGCGACGCACGACGGACGGCCGAGGCCCTTCTGCGTCTCTACGGGGATCGCGCCGAGGCGGAGGCGCACGACCTGTGGCGGCTGCACCGCAGCCACGGTGCCACCAATGCGGCGCGGGTCTGGCAGCGGGTGCTGTCGACCCTGGCGAGCCTCCGCGCCGAGCGGCGACCCCTGCTGCACTGAGCTTTCGCCCGCATCCCCACGATCCCGTTTCAGGCCGGCCGATCCCGTGTATCATCGGCCCAACGATGCCGAGCCAAGGGGGAGGGTGGCCATGCGCGTTTGTGATCTTCGCGAGTTCGACGGCAGTGGTGACCTGATCACCGTATCGGGCGACGTCACCGTCCACGACGCGGCCCGCACCATGACCAAATCGGCCATCGGCGCCGTCCTCATCATGGAGGACGGGCAACTCCGGGGGATCTTCACCGAGCGCGACCTGATGACCAAGGTCGTCGCCAAGGGGCTCGATGCGCAGTCGACGCGGGTGGTCGACGTGATGACCAGCGACGTCAAGACGGCGCGGGTCGACGACGCCGCGATCGACTGCCTCGAGCTGATGGCTGCCGGCAAGTTCCGCCACCTGCCCGTGGTCGACCCCGACGGCCAGCCGATCGGGATGCTGAGCCAGCGGGACTTCGTCGCGACGACCCTGCCCAAGGCGCTTGCCCTGACCACGCAGACGGCGCGCGCGACGGTCTCCAAGCGCTACCAGCCCTTCGCCATCGCGGCGAGCGTGGTCGGCTACACGCTGGTGATCATCCTCGCCGTCAGTCTCTTCACCTGACTTTCGCTCGAGGGGGCGCCGGCGGGCACGGCCCGCCGTAGTGCAGCACGCCGAGGAGCGCACCGGAGGCCGGGTCGGCCAGCCGTTCCGCCCGGCCGCAGCCGAGGATCGGCGGGGCGTCGCGGGCGGGGTAGAGGACGGGCTCGCCTTCCAGCGGCTGGCGGTCGTCCGCGTCCACCTTAACCACCCGTTCGATCCGGCCGGTCGCGAGGTCGGCGATGCAGTCGTGGCGAGTGCCGTCCGTCGTCTCCAGGCGAACGCCCGCGAGCCCGTGGTTCATCGGCCAGGCGACGGGGATCGTCGCCACCGTGAGACCGCCGTCGATCACGCAGGAACGGATCGCCACCGCGAGGTCCGGGGCCCAGCGGCTCCAGTCCGCCGGTGGCTTGGCCGACGGCTCGGCCCGCGGGGCCGCCTCGATGTCGAGCGCGCGCACCCCCCTGCAACAGCCGCTCGCCACCGTGCCGTCGGGAAAGCTCACGAGTGCCCGATGGTCGAAGCGCTCGCCGTCCCGCTCGCAGGCCTCGGCCCGCACGGTCAGCACCAGCACGTCGCCCGCCTCGTTCGCGCTGCCGCGAAAGCTCGCCCAGGGTGGGTCGAGGTCGTCGAGCCCCACGAGCGCGCCCCGATGGATCGCCTCGTCGCGGCCATCCTCGCCGCGGGTGACGAGGGCCGTCGTCCGGTTGGCCTCGAGCGTCCATGCAGGATCGGCGCCGCGACAGGCGAGTTGCTGCAGGACGAGCGGTGCCTCCTCGGCGTGGAGGGGCGGCGCGGCGAAGAGCAGGGCGAGCAGCACCGCTGTGACACGCATCGGGCACCTCACAGCAGGACCAAGTGGTCGCGGTGGATGAGTTCGTCGCGGCCACGAAAGCCGAGGATCGCCTCGATGTCCTCGCTGCGCCGGCCGACGATCTGCAGCGCATCGGCCGCGTCGTAGGCGGACAGCCCCTTGGCCAAAACGCGGCCCGTTTCGTCCTTGACCAGAAGCGCGTCGCCCCGGGCGAACTGCCCCTCGACCGCCACGACGCCCGCCGGCAGGAGCGAGCGGCCGGCCCGCAGCGCGGCCGCCGCACCTTGATCGACCACCACCGTGCCCTGCGGGGCGAGCGCGCCGGCGATCCAGTCCTTCTTCGCCCGGCGCGGCGACGACTGGGCCCGAAACCGCGTGTAACGCTCGCCGTCGGCCAGCCGGCCGAGCGGGGACGAGGCCCGGCCGTCGGCGATCAGGACGTTGCAGCCGGCCCGGGTGGCGAGCCGGGCCGCCACCAGCTTCGCGACCATGCCGCCGGTGCCGACCGTGGTCGAGACGCCCGTGGCCATCGCCTCGATTGCCGGGGTGACCGCCTCGACCTCGGCCACGTGCCGTGCGTCGGGATCGCGGTTGGGATCGGCCGTGTAGAGGCCGTCGACGTCGGAGAGCAGGACGAGCGTGTCGGCGAGCGCCATGATCGCCACCCGCGCCGACAGCCGGTCGTTGTCGCCGAAGCGGATCTCGGTGGTGGCGACGGTGTCGTTCTCGTTGACCACCGGCACCGCACCCAGCCGCAGCAGCGTGTCGACCGTGGCCCGAGCGTTCAGGTAGCGGCGCCGGTCCTCGGTATCGCCAAGGGTGAGCAGGAGTTGGGCGCAGGCGAGGTCCACCCGCTCGAGGGCCGATTGGTAGGCGCGGGCGAGGACGATCTGCCCCGAGGCGGCCGCCGCCTGCTTCTCCTCGAGCCGCAGGGGGCCGCCCGGCAGGCCGAGGATCGAGCGGCCGAGCGCGATTGCCCCGGAACTGACCAGGATGACGTCGCGGCCGGCCTCGCGCAGCCGGCGCACGTCGCGGGCGAGGCTCTCGAGCCAGGCGGAGCGCAGTTGGCCGCTGCCGTCGACCAGGAGGGCGGAGCCGATCTTGACCACCACCCGCTGGCTCGCGCCGAAGGCCCCGTTCATGGTGCGGCGGACCCCTCGGGCGCCGGCTCGGCGAGCCGCCGGGCGCGGGCCGCGTCGACCTCCTTCTTGGCGGCGCGCAGGACCGCCGGCAGACCCGTCTTGACCACCGACGACAGGCGGAACACCGACTTGCCCGACGCCTCGGCGAGCGCCTCCGCCGCCGCGTCGGCAGCCTCGGGCGTCAGCGCGTCGAGCTTCGAGAGGCAGACCAGTTCGGGCTTGTCGACGAGGCCGTGGCCATAGGCGTCCAGTTCGTGGCGGACCGTCCGATAGGCGGTGGCGACGTCGCCGGTACCATCGACGAGGTGGATCAGCACGGCACAGCGCTCGACGTGGCCGAGGAAGCGGTCACCCAGGCCCGTGCCTTCGTGGGCACCCTCGATCAGGCCCGGAATGTCGGCGATGACGAACACGTCGTCGTCGAGCTCGACGGTGCCGAGCTGCGGGGCGAGCGTGGTGAAGGCGTAGTCGCCGATCTTCGGCCGGGCGTTGGTGCAGGAGGCGAGGAAGGTGGACTTGCCGGCGTTGGGCATGCCGACGAGGCCGCAGTCGGCCAAAAGCTTGAGGCGCAGCCAGACCCAGAGTTCGTCGCCGGGCCAGCCCGGGTCGGCCCGGCGGGGGGCGCGGTTGGTCGAGGTCTTGTAGCGGGCATTGCCGAAGCCGCCGTCGCCGCCCTTGGCGAGCCGGATCCGCAGGCCGGGCCGGTCGAGGTCGTAGAGCAGGGTCTCGCGATCGTCGGCGAGCACCTGGGTGCCGACGGGCACCTTGATGACCAGGGTCTGCCCGCTCTTGCCGGTGCGGTCCGAGCCCATGCCGTGATGGCCGCGTTCGGCCTTGAAGTGCTGACGATAGCGGAAGTCGATGAGCGTGTTGAGGGCGGGATCGGTCTCGATCACCACGTCACCGCCCCGTCCTCCGTCACCGCCATTGGGGCCGCCGTCGGGGATGAACTTCTCGCGACGGAAGGCGACGCAGCCATTGCCGCCGTCGCCCGCCTTCACGTAGATCTTGGCTTCGTCGAGAAAACGCAT
>JBMCMJ010000184.1:0-5668 GCA_048615135.1 Pseudomonadota bacterium | reverse complement strand
CCGAGCCGGGCGGGCGGGTTCCTCCCTGAAGGAGGAACCCGCCCGCCCGGCTCGGTCAGGAAGCGACGAAGCCGCCATAACGCGTTGCCGATTCCGGAGAGAGTCGGACGCGGCCTGCCCGCTCCTCCAGCACCCTCGCCGTTACCAAGTGCTGCCGGCGCTCGGCAAAGGACTTCGCTCGTGTCAGTGCAGGATTGACCGATCGTGCCCGATCGACCACCTCCGACCAGGCACAGCCGTTCGGACCGGCGGCGAGGAGCGTCGTGATGATCGCTCGGTCGTAGGGTGAGCGAGCACTATCCACAACGGCATCGGTGTGCCCGTGTGTCCTCTTGTCCGGGATGACGACGAGCGTGGTCAGCGATTCCCCGCGGGCGTTCGTTCCGAACTCCACCGGCAGCAAACCAGCGCTGAAGCGCAGGCACGGACCGTCTTTCTGCTTGCGAACCTTCACACCGACCTTGCCCTCCTTCGGATCCTTCGCCACCTCGATTGCCACATCGGCGTCGGCAAGCAGCAGGCTCGACCCGCGCATGCCGCGGGAGCTGTCCTTCCCTGTGTGATGCACGACGCACACGCAGGCACGGAATTGCTCCGCCAGCCGCTGCAGATGCCCCATCACTCGCCGGGCATCGGCCGCCAGATTTTCGTCGAGCGCACCGACACTTGCCGAGAAGGTATCGATCACGATGAGCGCAGGCGTGCCGCACGCTTCCGCGAATGTGGCAACCGCCGCCCGGACCGCTTCGAAGCCGTCGGGATCGTCGATCTGCAAGCGCCCCGTCAGAAAGCCGACATTGGCAGGCATGGCGCCGAGGCCGCGATGCTCCAGCCACGCCTTGACCCGCGGGGCAGTGCCGCATTCCCCCTCGGCCAGGACGACCAAAACTGGCCCCTGCTGGATCGGCCGGTCGAACCAGCGCATACCGAGGGCGACGTGCATCGCGATGTCGAGGGTGATGAAGCTCTTGCCGCTACCGCTAGCGCCGTACACGAAGGCCACGCACTGCCGCGGCAGGACACCGTCGATCAGCCAGTCGAAGTGGTGCAAGTGACCGAGTGCCGCCGCGCCACACAGGAGGAGGTCGCCGAGACGTCGAAAGCCGTCCGGCAGCACCAGGGGCGGAGACATCTCGACGGCGTTCTCGCCGCCGTTCGCGTTGGCGGCTGCAGACTCGATTCGGATGGGACTGGACATGGAAAGCTCCGGTGATCGAAGGACCGGAGTGGATATCGGTTCGTTTTCCGTGGTCGGTCGGCCGCGATCGCCTCTCACCCGACCTCATGCAGGTCACGGCTGCCCGAGCCATTCGATGTGCATAGGTGGCCGAATTCCTGGATTGCGGCGCGCAGCGTTCCGCATGGCTGGCGGAGCGGCGCGTGGGAGCGGTTCGTAGGCGAGGGCGGTCTGGCCTTGATCGGGCCCGAGCGGCGCCTCTCCCGGAGCCGGTAGCTTTCGCCGCGGATGGTGATCACTTGGCGCTGGTACAGCAGCCGGTCGAGAATCGCGGCGGCGATCGTAGCGATCCTCGACGATCCCGAGCAGGTCGCACCGCTGCTCGGCGTCGAGCTGCTCGGGGCCGAAGGCATCGAGGGTGAGCAGTTCCACGCGGCCGAGGCTTGGCAGAGCGCGGGAATGGCACCCTTTCGAGCGGTTCATGCCAGGATCTCGTTTGTCGACCCGGCATACCACCGCACGGAATTCGGCAAGCGGCGGCTCCGCCCCCATTGCCTTTGCCGGTTCGAACGTGTCGCCGACGCCGTGAGGCTGCAGCTCGTTGGGAACGAGGTGCGGCATGGGGAGGGCGAAAGCGGCGGATGCCGGGGCGAACTGGAGATCGGGGTTCGTCGGTCGTCTGGAGGTGCACGGGCACCGCTCGGGTCGGCGGAGCTGGCCGACCGAGGTGAAGGGCCGCATCGTGCGCGAGAGCCTGGCGCCAGGGGCGACGGTGAGTGGCATCGCCCGGCGGCACGGGCTGCTGCCGCAGCAGGTGACGAGGTGGCGGCGCCTGGCCCGGTAGGGTCGGCTGCCCCTGCCCGCCGCGCCGGCGGCGGTGCGAGATCAAGAAGCGTGAGCCGGTGGTCCAGGGGTTGACGCCGAAGCCCTGGATTCGCCGCAGCTGGGCCAGATGCTCGCGGTCGATGAGCTGGAAGGAAACGCCGAACGTGGCGCGCAGTTCGTCCTGCCACTGGAGCACCATCGACGGCGGTGCGGTGACGACGACGAGGTCGATGCGGCGACGGCGGAGCAGTTCGCGGACGACGAGCCCGGCTTCGACCGTCTTGCCGAGGCCGACGTCGTCGGCGATCAGCGGGTTGACGCGCGGCCGGCGAAGGTCCCTGGCCAGCGGCGCCAACCGATCGGCATCGAGCCGGATACCGGCGCGAAGCGGCGCCTGGAAGAGCTCCTTGTCGGTGGCCGTGGCGGAGCGCCAGTGCAGGGTCTCGAGGAACGCCGCGAAGACCGCGGCGTCATCGGTACCGCTGCGGGCGATCTCCGCCCGCGGGTCGTCGTGCAGCCGGCGGGCGCCGATCTCGGCATCCAGCAACAGGTCCAGGCCGTCGCCCTTGGCATCGTCGTCGATGCACGCGAGGCGGGCGAGCGGACAGCCGTCGTCGAGGCCATCGACGGCTTCGACCAGCCAACGGCGATTGCGCGCCTCGATGAAATCGCCGACGCGGACATCCAAGGCTGGCTGCATCGATCCAGGGGCGACCGAGCGACCATCGATGGCGCTCGGCCCGCGAGCTGCAACCCTTCAGTCCGGTCGGGGCCCTTCGTCAATCCGTGCGTTCGAGACGGCGGCAACGTCCGCGACGCCGGCGTGGGGTTCGGCCGACGTCGCGGCGACCTGCCAAGCCAAGGCGAGATGCGCCGGTTCGATCGTGCGGCCGTCGCGGACGAGGCCGGCGACGGTGCGCGCGAAGGCAGCGCCGACGCGCGCATCATGCGCGTAGGCGTCCATGGCCACCGTACGATCGACGATGCGAAAGCGCGGTTGCGCCGACTGCAGGACGAGCAGCGCGGTGATCCGATCGGCGGTGTGGCGATCGTTCGCCACGACGAGCTTGCCCGCGAGCGTCCGGGCGAGTTGGCGGGCGAGTTCGACCGCATCGAGCGCGTCGCTGCCCGCGCGCGCCCGCAGGCGATCCAGTCCCCACGAGCGGTGCGCTCGGATCGGCCCGCCGAGGGTCTGCAACGCGCCGCCGTCCAACCATGCGGCACGGATCTCGCCCGGGAAGCGCGGGTGCGCGGGATCGGCCGCCAGCAGCTCGAGAAAGATCGGGCTGGAGCCGTCGGCGACGCGAAGATCTTGCACCTTGGTGCCGAGCTCCGAGGCATCCGACCAGGCATGGCCCGCCTGCATCCGCAACCGGGGCTTGCCGTCGACGTTCTCGAGTTCGACGCCGAAGAACGCCCCATCGACCGCAGCGCGCAGTTCCCCCAGTTCGGGCCCGGCCGGCAGGTAGTGCTCCTCGTTGATGTCGTGGATACGATGCCCCATCAGCCGCTTGCGGAGGCTCAGGGGGACGCGGGCGCGGGCCATCGCCACGTTGAACGTGGTGCGTAGCGCATGGCAGTCGCGGCCGGCGGCGTAGGTGCCGACGCGGCGCCGGTAGGCGGTGAACAGACGGGTGAACCGGGTGGCCGGCCGGTCGGTGGCGCGGTGCCCCTGAACGTCCGGGAACAGCCACTCGCCCGCTTCACGGCGCTCGTTGACCCACGCGACGAAGCCCATCTCCAAGAGATTGCGGTGGATCGGGATACGCCGGCGTGCCGAAGGGTTCTTCAGCCGCTGGCCGGGGCCGGCCTGCACGTCGAAACACCAGATGCCGTTGATCCGCACCACGTCGCGGCAGGCCAGTTGCAACGCCTCGCCGAGGCGCAGGCCGGCGAACAAGCAGAGGTAGAACACCCAATAAAGCGCGTCGCGATGCACCTCGTCGCCCGGATCGCCACGCCGGTGGATCGATCGACAGCCGAGATAGACGTGGCTCGCCGCATGTTTGACGAGGCGCTCCGGTTCCCAGTCGACGCGCCCCACGTGCAAGCGCTGCCGGAGCAGGTGCTCGACCGTGGTGGGGTCGAGCGGCTCGACGTCGTCGCACGGATTGATTCCGGTGAACCCGCCGCGTTTGCGGGCGAGGGCGATGGCCTGGGCCAACCGCGCGACGTGCTTGGCGACGGTCGCGGGATGCAGCCTTGCCACCCGCTTTTCGACGAAGCGGGCCTCGAGCGTGGTCTGGGTGATCCGGCCGTCGTCGCGTTCGCTGGTAAGGCGAGCGAGCAGGAGAGCGTCGGCGGCGTCGGCGGCCGCGATCTCCTGCCGCTTGCTCTGGCCGTTACGAGCGGCGGTGGACGCGTGGCCATTGCGGCCGTGAGCCTTGCCGTGCAGCCTGGGCACCGTCAGCAGCCGGTCGCGCCACTCGGTGACCATGGCTGTCGTGAGACGATCGAGCGGCACGTCGCCGAGCAGGTCCGAGGCGAGGGCCGAAGCCCCCTCGATCTGCCGCAGCATGCTGGTCTTGCCGCTCCGCCGCTGCTCGGCCACGAGCGCTTCGAACGCGGCGCCGACGGTAATGGCCGAAGGGCTCGGCGGCGGCGCCGCCTCGGCACCGCCGGCCACCGCTGCCGTGGGTGCGGCAGCGGTGGCGGCCGACGGACATGCCGGCTTGGCGTGCGTCGTCGCAAAGGCGCCGCCAGCGGGGCCGATCGCGGCGGGCTCGGACAGGCTCACGACCAGCGCCGGGGCAGCGGTCCAGCCAGCGGTCCAGCCGCTGTCGATCGTCGCCTCGATCGGCAGTGGCCGCGGCAGCGGGTGGTTGCCGCGCGGTCGGTCGCTCGAACACGGCGTCGCTGCCGTGCCCACCATGCGGGGCGGCGGTGCCGCCAGCGGGGTGTCTCCGTAGTGGCCGGCTTCGCGCTCGGCGTCGATGCGGGCGACCTCGGCCGCGGCCTTCAGCGCTTCGCGGAGGAGGATGCGGTGGCTCGTTGCGGTCGGATCGAGTTCGAGCCCTTCGCGTTGGAGCAACTCCTCGACGGTCGCCGCGACCGGGCTCGCATCACATCGGGCGAGGGCGTCGCGACAGCGGGCGGCGCGGGCTTCGGCTGCGGCAACCGCGGCGGCGACGGCGCCGGTGGTGCGCGGCGGGGCCAGCGCGCGCTCCAGTTCGGCCGCGTCGAGCGCTTCCGTAACCAGGGTGTGGATCAGCCGATCGATGGCGGCCGGATCGAGGTGCACGTCGCTATCTCCATCGCGAACGAGGACGATGGCGCGATCGAAGGCAAGCCAGAGGCGGGCCGCCCGCGATCGCGCGTCGCTCGCGAGATGGGTGCGTGTGGAGAGCCTGATCTCGGCTTTGGCGCCGCGGCGCCGAAGGTCCGGTGGCAGGCGACGGCGCCACCACCAGGTGCGACCGCGGAGGTAGAGGTTGGGGAGGCGGGCCAGGATGCGTCTCCGCGGTGCCCGGCCGGGGCGTGCGGTCCTGGTCCCCGCCGCCATCGGCCGCGCACAGGTGCTGCGCACAATGCTGTCCGGCCTGTGCGCGCCACCGGTGCCGGTGGTTCACGAATGGCGGAAACGCTGGCGTTCTGGCTGGGAATCGACGCGATTGGCTGGGGCGCCAGGATTCGAACCTGGGATCATGGGACCAAAACCCACTGCCT
>JBMCMJ010000183.1:0-5668 GCA_048615135.1 Pseudomonadota bacterium | reverse complement strand
TTGGCGAGCGGCCGCTCCAAAAACCGCTCGAGATCCGGGCCGACCCAGACCACGAGATCGGCGCGCTCCAAACGGGCCGCCTCGCTCGGCCGGAGCGCATAGGCGTGGGGCGAGGCGCCGGCCGGCAGGAGCGTCGTCGGCTCGCCGATGCCGTCCATCACCATGGCGGTGAGGCTCTGCAACGGCAGAATCGAGGTCACCACGTCCGGAGCGGCCATGGCCGTCACCGGTACCTGCAGACAAGCCAGCAATGCCGTGACCCGAACGCCTCGACGCATGGCATCCCCTCCTTTGCTTCGCTTCGGGTTGATCTGCCAATGTTATATTGTATCGTCAAGGGGTGCAGCGACGGTTGAGCCGGCGGCGGATTTGCGGCTAGGTCTCGGGCCATGGGAATGCTGCCTCGAACCCTCACGGCAGGTCTCGCGGCCACGGCTCTCGGGCTCGGCCTCGCCGGGCCTGCCGCTGCCCATCCGCACGGGTGGATCGACATCCAGACGCGTCTCGTCTTCGATCAAGCGGGCCGGCTCGCGGCGATCGAGCAGGCGTGGCTGTTCGACGAACTCTATTCCGCGTTCATTCTGGAAGAGTTCGCCGCGGCCGGGCAGAGCGTCGAGGACGGCCTTGCCGAACTCGGGCAGGCGGACATCACCGCGCTTGCCGAGTACGACTATTTCACCGTCGTGGAAAAGGCAGGCGCGCCCGTGCCCCTCGCCCGCGTCGAAAGCTTCGCCAACGGCATCGCCGCCGAGCGGATCTGGCTCAAGTTCGAGCTGCCGCTGGCGGAGCCGGTCGACCCCGCGACGGACGACCTGCGCTACGCCGTCTTTGATCCCACCTACTTCGTCGAAGTCGCGCATCTGGGCGAGCCGCCCGTCACCTTTGCCGGTCGGGACGACTGCAGGTTCGAGCTGATCCCGCCCGAGCCGCCGTCGGAAATGGTCTGGCTCGCAGCAGCCCTCGACCGCACGCAAAGTGCCGGCGATGGGCTCGGCATCCATTTCGCCGAATGGGTCACCATCCGATGCGGCTGACCGACGCGCGCCGGCCGCTGCCACTTTGGCCGTGGATCGGGCTTGCCCTGCTGCTCGCGGGCCTTGCGTTCTTGGCCTGGAGCGATGCGGCCGCCGCCTGGAGCGATCGCTGGAGCCTTTGGCTGGTCGAGATCCAACGCTCCCTGCACGCCCGGCTGGCCGCGGCGCTGGACGCGGTCCGCACGGGCGGGCTCGGGGCCGCGTGGCCGCTCGTCGCCCTCAGCTTCGGCTACGGCGTGTTCCACGCAGCGGGCCCGGGGCACGGCAAGATCGTGATCTCCACCTACCTCGCCACCCACGAGAGCCGGCTGCCGCCGGCACTCCGCCTGACCGCGGCGGCGGCCCTGGCACAGGCCGTGACGGCGATCGTGGCGGTGCACACCGCCGTGACGCTGCTCGGCTTCGGGCTGCGCCAGGCCCGGACCGAGGTCGATCGCCTGGAGAGCCTGAGCTTCGCCCTCGTCGCCCTGCTGGGTGCTCTGTTGACGGGCCGTGCGCTGCGGGCACTCTGGCGCCGCCGGCGCGCGCCGGACCGCGCCTGTGCGAGCTGCGGCCATCATCACCCTCCCCCCGTCTCCTCCACGTCCGGCGGCGGTCGCTGGGCGGCGCTGGGCGTGGTGGCATCGGTCGGGCTGCGGCCCTGCACCGGCGCTGTGGTCGTGCTCCTGCTGGCCTATGCGGGCGATCTTCGGCTCGTCGGGATCGTAGCCGTGCTGGCGATGGCCGTCGGCACGGCGCTCACGACCGGCGCCCTCGCGAGCTTGGCGGTGCTGGCCCGACGCACGGCCGTCCGGCTGGTGGCTTGGCTGCCGGACGGTGGGGGGCGGCTCGCCCTGGCGCTCGACGTGGCGGCCCTGCTGGGCGGGCTCGTCATCCTGGCCCTGGGTGGCCTGCTCCTCGACGCCAGCCTGCAGCCGGCACCACCCCACCCGTTCAGGTGAGCCGCACCCCGGTCACGCGCTCCGCGAGCGGCTGCAGGACCGGCACCGTGGCGACCACGGGACCACGCGCGAGCAGGCCGGTATCCGCCAAGAAGTCGACCACGACACCACCCGCTTCGGCGACCAGCAGCAGGCCCGCAAGGCAGTCCCAGCTCTGATTGCCCGGCGCGTAGATGGCGTCCAGGCGACCATCGGCGATGTGCGCCAGGATCAGGGCCGTCGAGCCGAGCCGCCGCATGTCGACGCCCTCGGCGAGAAATTGGCCCTGCACCTCGACGAAGCGGCGCCAGTCGTCCTTGAAGCCGAAGCTCAGGGCAACGCAGCACTGATCGACCCGCTCGGGTCGGCGGCAATGGACGGCGACGCCGTCGCGCCAGACGCCCTCGCCGCGGCGGGCGCTGAACAGTTCACCGTGCACCGGGTCCATGGTGAAGGCGAGTTCGGTCCGGCCGTCGACGACGAAGGCGAGCACCACGGTCCAGTAGGGAACGCCGCGCAGGAAGTTCTGGGTGCCGTCGATCGGATCGATCACCCAGCAGCTGGCCGCGTCGCCCTCGGCGCCGTGCTCCTCGCCGACGAAACCATCGCTCGGAAACCGCGCCCGCAACCGATCGCGGATCCGCGTCTCGACGGCCCGGTCGGCGATCGAAACGACGTCCTGCACACCCTTGAACTCGACGGCCAGTTCGTGGCGACGGTGGAAATAGTCGAGAGCGAGCGCGCCGGCCTCGACCATTACCTCGGTGGCGACGGCGAACCGCTGGTCGAGATCCTGCGGGGCGAGGGTCATGCGGCGGGGTCCGTGAGCAGCGTGCGGAGACGGGTGAGGCGGTGACGCGCGGCGCGTTCGCCGACGGCCCGCTCCAGGGCATCGCCCTCGATCAGCAGTACCGCGAGGCGACGCGCGCGCGTCAACGCCGTATAGACCAGATCGCGCCTGAGAAGGCGACCGTGCTGGCGCGCGAGGACCAGTACGACCGCCGGGTACTCCGAGCCCTGAGCCTTGTGCACGGTCACGGCGTAGGCCGGCTGCAGGGCGTCCAGTTCGTCGAAGCCGTAGACCAGCGCCCGCCCGTCGATCTCGACGGTCACCCGGCGATGGTGGCGGTCGATGCCCTCGAGCCGGCCGAGATCGCCGTTGTAGACCTCGCGCTCGTAGTCGTTCTCGATCTGCATGATACGGTCGCCGACCGCGAACAGCTTGTCGCCGCGTGTCACGCTGTCGGGCGGCGCGGGGTTGAGCCGGGCGCGGAGCGCATCGTTGAGCACCTTGGCCCCGAGGCTGCCGCGGTTGGTCGGGCAGAGCACCTGCACGTCGGCCATCGGATCGAAGCCGAAGCGCGCCGGCATGCGCTCCGCCACCAGCGCCTGCAACTTGGCGGTCGCATCCGCCGCATCACGGACGGCGATGGCGTAGAAATCGCTCAGTTCCCCCGGCTCGCCGGGCTCGGGCAACAGCCCCTGGTTGAGGCGGTGGGCGTTGGCGACGATCAGGCTCTCGGCCGACTGGCGGAAAATCTCCTCCAGCCGGACGACCGTCACCACCCCGCTGTCGATCAGATCGCCGAGCACCCGGCCCGGGCCGACCGACGGGAGCTGGTCGACGTCGCCCACGAGCCACAGCCCGGCCTCGTCGCCCAGGGCCTGGAGCAGGGCGTCCATCAGGTTGACGTCGACCATCGACGCCTCGTCGACCACGACGATGCGGGCCGCGAGCGGCCGGCCCTGGCCGCGGCGAAAGGCGCGGCCGGGCTCGGCCTCCAGCAGACGATGCAGCGTCTTCGCTTCCCGGCCGGTGCTCTCGGCGAGCCGCTTGGCGGCCCGCCCCGTGGGCGCGGCGAGCGCCACCTCGTCCGCCGGCAGCGGCAGCGCATCCAGGAGCGTGCGCACGAGCGTCGTCTTGCCGGTGCCGGGCCCACCGGTCAAAACGGCGATCCGTGCACGGAGCAGGGCCGCTGCCGCCACACGCTGGCTCGCCGAGAGCTCCAGGTCGAGCCGTGCTTCGGCGGCCTCGATCCGCGCCGCCGCATCGCTGGTCCGCCAGGGTGGCCGCGAGCTTGCCAACTCCCGCACCTTCCGGGCGATCCGCCGCTCCTGGCCGGCGAGCGGCTCGGGAAACAGCATGTCGCCCGCGATCTCGACGAGCCGGATACCGAGCAGCGCCTGCAGCGCCGCCGCGAAGGCCGCATCGTCCGCCCCCGTGAGCGCAGCAAGCCGCCCCTTCGCTTCCGCCGAAGCGATCCCGGTATGCCCGGCCTCGGCCACCTCGCCCAGGACGTGGAGCAGGCCCGCGCGGTGCCGCTCCGGGGCGTCGCGGTCGATGCCGAGCCGCTCGGCGAGTTGGTCCGAGGTGCGAAAGCCGAAGCCCTGGACGTCGCGGGCGAGCGCGTAGGGATCGCGCTGGAGCACGGCGATGGTCCGTTCCCTGTACGCCTCCCAGATGCGCTTGGCGCGGCCGGGCGGCAGGCCGTGCTCGTGGAGGAAGGCCATCACGTCGCGCACGCCCTTGCGCGCCCGCCACGCCTCGCCGATCTCCTCCGCGAGCTTCGGCCCCACGCCCTTAACCTCGGCAAGCCGCTCGGGGTCCTTCTCCAAAACGTCCAGGAGCGCCTCGCCGAAATACTCGGCCAGCCGGCCGGCGAGGCCCGGACCGATGCCGCGGACGATACCCGAGCCCAGATAGGCGGCGATGCCGGCGGGGCCCGCCGGCGGCCGGTTGAACAACAGGCTCGCGCGGAACTGTCGGCCCCAGGAGGGATCGGTCTCCCAGCGCCCCTCGGCTTCCACCATGTCGCCTTCCTCGACGACCGGCGCCTCGCCGACCAGGGTCTGCAAGGTTCCGCGCTCGTCGGTCCGCAGCTGCAGGACGGTATAGCCCGTGGCTTCGTTCTTGAACGCGATGCGCTCGACGATGCCCGAGAGCCGCTCGCGCTCGGCCAACGCCTAGCCCCTGCCTTGCTTGGCGGCGATCCAGGCATCCACCGCCCTGCCGTAGTCGCGCAGCATGGCGGCGACGGCCGGCAGGCCCCGCAGGCGATGCCACCAGGCCGCGAGATGCGGCGGCAGGGACCACCCCTGCCCCAGGGTTTCGCCCATTCGCTCGGCGAGGAGCAACGTCGCGGGGTACGTGTAGTCGGCGAGCGTCGGCTGCGCCCCGGTCAGATAGGGATCGAGGGACGCCTGGGCCTCGACCTCGTGAAGCCGCTGCTCGAACAGCCCGAATTGCAGGCGGACCACGTCGGTCTGGCGCTTGGCCGGATCGACGTGAGCAAAGAGTGCCCGCAGGTTCGGCTCGACACGGCTGTCGTGCAGGCGGGCGAGCAGGCGCACCCTGGCCCGCGCGGCCACGTCACCCAATGGCGGCAGGAGCGCCGGGCCGGGATAACGCTCGTCCAGATATTCGGCGATCACGCCGCTTTCGCTGACGACCACGAGGTCGTCGGCCAGGGCCGGGACGGTGCCGCTCGGCACGATCGCCTTGTAGGCCCCCGACCCGTAACCCTCCGGCGGGAGCCGCTCGACGAACGGCACCCCCTTGAGTTGGAGGATCAAGCGTACGGTCGCGCAGTAGTTGCTGACCGGCACCGCGTAGAACGTCGTGGGCATTCCCGTCCCGAAGCTGTTTCGCCCGAGGATGCTAACCGGCGATGTTCCACTTGGCCATCAGCTCGTCGAAGAAGCCGTTGGCATGGT
>JBMCMJ010000182.1:0-5710 GCA_048615135.1 Pseudomonadota bacterium | reverse complement strand
ATCAAGTCCCCCCGATCCTTCCGAATGCGTCGTTGCACCAGGACGCACGCCCGTCCGCCAGCCTCGGAGCGCCTCCATGAGCAAGACCCATCGCATCGCCGCGGTTCCCGGTGACGGGATCGGCACCGAAGTGGTCGATGCCGGGGTGGAGGTGCTCCACGCGCTGGCCGAAATCGAGGGCTTTGGCCTCGAGGTCGCGCGTTTCCCCTGGGGTTCGGACTACTATCTCCAGCACGGGGTGATGATGCCCGAGGAGGGTTTCGACACGCTGCGGGCCTTCGATGCCATCCTGTTCGGCTCGGCGGGCGATCCGCGTGTGCCCGATCACGTTTCGCTCTGGGGGCTCAGGCTGAAGATCTGCCAGGGCATGGACCAGTACGCCAATGTCCGCCCGACCCGCCTGCTGCCGGGCATCGAGGGGCCGCTGCGGGGCGTCACCGCCGCCGATCTCGACTGGGTGATCGTGCGGGAAAACAGCGAGGGCGAATATTCGGGCGCCGGCGGGCGGGTGCACCAGGGTTTCGAGCACGAGGTCGGGCTGGACGTGTCGGTCATGACCCGCGCCGGGGTCGAGCGGATCCTGCGCTTCGCCTTCGAGCTTGCCCGCTCGCGGCCCCGAAAACAGCTGACGGTCGTCACCAAGTCGAACGCGCAGCGCCACGCGATGGTGATGTGGGACGCGATCCACGACCTCGTGAAGGGCGACTATCCGGATGTGACCAGCGACCGGATGCTGGTCGACGCGATGACCACGCGGATGGTCCTGAAGCCCGCCTCGCTGGATGTGATCGTCGCGACCAATCTGCATGCGGACATCCTGAGCGATCTGGCGGCCGCCCTTTCCGGCAGCCTCGGCATCGCGCCGACCGGCAACGTCAACCCCGAGGGCCGCTTTCCCTCGATGTTCGAGCCGATCCACGGCTCGGCCTTCGACATCATGGGCAAGGGGATCGCCAACCCGATCGGCACCTTCTGGTCCTGCGTGATGATGCTGGACCATCTGGGCGAGCCCGCGGCGGCGGCACGGTTGATGCGGGCGGTCGAGACGGTCACCGAGCGGGGCCAGGTGCTGACCCCCGATCTCGGCGGCACGGCCACCACCGCGGCCGTGACCCGCGCGGTGATCGATGCGTTGCGCGGCGCCAACGCCTGAACCCTTCCGCCGCGCGGGCCTTGCGTGGTAGATCGCAGGCCCGTCGGCTTCGGAGACCCATCATGCTGATCGCCTTCGCATCCGACCATGCGGGCGTCGGGCTCAAGGAGCAGCTCGCCGCGCACGCGCAGCGGCTCGGCCACGAGGTGCTCGACCTCGGTACCAACGGCACGGATAGCGTGGACTATCCCGACTACGGTCGGCGCTGCGCGGAGGCGGTGGCGACGGGGGCAGCCGAGCGCGGCGTGGTGGTCTGCGGGACCGGCATCGGCATCTCGATGGCGGCCAACAAGGTTCCGGGGGTACGCTGTGCCCTGGTCCACGACGTGACGACCGCGCGCATGGCCCGGCTGCACAACGACGCCAACATGCTGGCGATCGGTGCCCGCGTCGTCGGTCCGCAGGTGGCCGACGATTGTCTGGTGGCGTTCGTCGAAACCGCCTTCGAAGGTGGCCGCCACCAGCGCCGTGTCGAGAAGATCGGCTGATCCCGAGGAGTTCGCCCATGACCGCTGCCGAAAAGCCCCTCGCGGGCGATGCCTTCTTCCACCGCTCGCTCGCCGACGATCCCGAACTGCAGGCGTCGATGGAGGCGGAACTGCACCGCCAGCGGACGCAGGTGGAGTTGATCGCGTCGGAGAACATCACGAGCCCGGCCGTGCTCGAGGCCCAGGGCTCGGTGCTGACCAACAAATACGCCGAGGGCTATCCCGGCCGGCGCTACTACGGCGGCTGCGAGTACGTCGACGTTGCCGAGAAGCTCGCCATCGAGCGCGCCTGCCAGTTGTTCGACTGCAAGTTCGCCAACGTCCAGCCGCACGCCGGTGCCCAGGCCAACATGGCCGTGTTCATGGCGCTGTTGCAGCCGGGCGACACGATCATGGGCCTCTCGCTCGCCCATGGCGGCCATCTGACCCACGGCGCCAAGCCCAACGTCTCGGGCAAGTGGTTCAACCCGGTCCAGTACGGCGTGCGCGAGAGCGACCAGCGCATCGACTTCGACGAAGTGCGCCGGCTCGCGCTCGAGCATCGCCCGAAGCTGATCGTCTCGGGCTGCACCGCCTATCCGCGGCTCGTCGACTTCGCCGCCTTCCGCGAAATCGCCGACGAGGTCGGCGCCTATCTGATGGCCGACATCGCGCACATCTCCGGGCTGGTCGCGGGCGGGGCGCATCCATCCCCGTTCCCGCATGCCCACGTCGTCACCTCGACCACCCACAAGACGCTCCGGGGCCCGCGCGGCGGCATCGTGCTGACCAACGACGAGGCCATCGCCAAGAAGGTGAATTCGGCCGTGTTCCCGATGGGGCAGGGCGGGCCCCTGATGCACGTCATCGCCGGCAAGGCGGTGGCCTTCAAGGAAGCCCTCGAGCCCGAGTTCGAGGCCTATGCGCGGGCGATCGTCGAAAACGCCAAGGCGCTGGCGGCGGCCCTCGTCGAAGGCGGGCTCGATCTCACCACCGGCGGCACCGACAACCACATGGTGCTGGTCGATCTCCGGCCGAAGAAGGTCACGGGCAAGGCCGCCGACGCGGCCCTCGAGCGCGCCGGCATCACCTGCAACAAGAACGCCGTGCCGTTCGATCCCGAGCCGCCGATGGTCACCTCGGGCATCCGCCTCGGCACGCCGGCCGGCACCACGCGCGGCTTCGGCCCGGCCGAGTTCCGCAAGATCGGCCAGCTGATCGTCGAGGTTGTCGACGGCCTGAAGGACAACGGCGAAGCCGGCAACGGTGCCGTCGAGGCCAAGGTCAAGGCCGAGATCGAGGAGCTGTGCGGGCGCTTTCCGATCTACCCGCAGCTCGCCTGAGCCATGACGGGCCTTCGCACCGCGGCCGGGGCCAGGCCCTGATGCGCTGCCCCTTCTGCGGTGCGGAGGACACCCAGGTGAAGGACAGCCGGCCCGTCGAGGACGGGACCGGCATCCGCCGTCGCCGGCAGTGCAACGCCTGCGGCGCCCGGTTCAACACCCTCGAGCGCGTGCAGCTCCGCGAATTGACGGTGGTCAAGCGCGACGGCAGCCGGCTGCCGTTCGACCGCACCAAGCTCGCCCGCTCCATCGCCATCGCGACCCGCAAACGCGGCATCGACCCCGACCGCATCGAGCGGATCGTCAACGCCATCATCCGCCGGATCGAGACGTCCGGGGAGAGCGAGGTCACGACCCGTACCCTGGGTGATCTCGTGCTCGACAGCCTGAAGGAACTGGACGAGGTGGCCTATGTCCGCTTCGCCAGCGTCTACAAGGACTTCGCGACCGCGCGCGACTTCGAGGCGTTCATCAAGGACCTCGACGGCAAGCCCGACTGAGGCGGCACGCGCCGGCCGGTTCGGGCCGCCTCGATGCGTGCCGCCTCGATCGGGGCAGACGTCCGCGTGGACGAGCGCGATCCGCCAGCGGTGGCGGCACTGCGGTCGTTGGTGGTAAGGGTCCTCGCCGACCGCCTCGCGTTCGCGAACACGGACCTCAGGAGACTGACGCGCGGCACGGTCCAGTGATCGACGACGCGAGCGTCCTTTGGCACGTTGCGCGCCTCAACGACGAGGGAGACCACCCATGGTTCAGATCGCTTGGCTCGGCCACAGCGCCGTGCACGTCAAGGGCAGCACGGTCGACATCCTGATCGACCCCTTCTTCACGGGCAACCCGACCCACCCCGAGGGCTACGAGGACGGTCTCGACAAGGTCGACGTGATCGTCATCACCCACGGCCACGAGGACCATATCGGCGACAGCCTGCGGCTCGCGAAGAAATACGACGCGACGGTGGTCGCCATGTTCGAGATCTGCATGTGGCTCGGCGGCCAGGGCATCGAGAAGCTGCAGCCGATGAACATCGGCGGGCGCATCGAGACCCACGGCTGCGCCTTCACCATGGTCAACGCCCTGCACAGCTCGACCATCATCCGTGACGGCCAGCCGATCACCATGGGCGATCCGGCGGGCTACGTCGTCGAAGTCGACGGCAAGGTGCTCTACCACATGGGTGATACCGACATCTTCTCGGACATGGCGCTGATCCAGCGTCTCCACCAGCCGAGCATCGGCTTCGTGCCGATCGGTGACCGGTTCACCATGGGCCCGCGCACGGCCGCCATCGCGGTCAACGAGCTCTTGTCGCTCGACAAGGTCGTGCCGATCCATTGGGGCACCTTCGATCTGCTCTCCGGGACGCCGGAGCAGTTCAAGCCCTTGGTCGAGCGCTCCACCGTGCTGACGCCCGCGGCCGGCGAACTGATCCAGGTCTGACCCCCGAGGGGGACGTGGGCCGGCTCGCGGGGCCCGCGTCCCGCTTTCGTGCCGCCTAGGCCGCGGCGGGCTCGATCCGGTTGCGGCCGCCGGCCTTGGCGGCATAGAGCGAGGCGTCCGCCGCGCGGAGCAGGCCCTCGACCGTGCTCGCGTCGTCGCTCACGGCGATCCCGCCGCTGATGGATACCGCGATGGGGCCCTGGCTGCCCTCGACGATCAAGGGGGTCTCGCACACCGCCCGCCGCAGCCGTTCGGCGGCGATCGCCGCCCGGCCGAGGCTGCAGCCGTAGAATACCGCGAGAAACTCCTCGCCGCCGAAACGGCCGACCGCCTCGCTCGTCCGGCACACGGCCAACAGTCTTCGGGCGACGGCCCTGAGCACCTCGTCGCCGACGAGATGGCCGTGGATGTCGTTGATCGCCTTGAAGTGATCGATGTCGACCATCACCACGGCGATGCGCTGGCTCTGCCGTTTGGCCAGGGCGAGTTGGCTTTCCAGGTGCTCGAGGATGCGGCGCCGGTTCCAGAGGCCCGTCAGGTCGTCGTGCGTCGCCTGGTTGCGCAGCCGCTGGTTGGCGTCGAGCAGATCGCGCGAGAGCGCGTCGACCCGGCGCGCGGCCAGCCGCAGTTCCATCTGATCGACAACCAGCCCCGCGAGCGTTTCCAGCATCGCCCCTTCGTCGGCCGTCAGCGTCCGAGGCTTGTGGTCGACGACACAGAGTGCGCCGATCCGAAAGCCGTCGGGCGTACGCAGCGGGACGGCCGCGTAGAACCGCGCCTGCAGGCCTCCCGTGACGAGGGGGTTGTCGCGGGCGCGGGGGTCGTTGGCCGCGTCTTCCACCACGTAGAGGCCGTCGCCTTCGATCGCGGTGGCGCAGAAGCCGGGGATCCGCGCGACCTGATCGACCGCGACGCCGTAATGCGACTTGAACCAGACCCGGTCCGCGTCGACGAGCGAGGCGAGGGCGATCGGGGCGCGCAGCAGGCGGGCCGCGAGCGCGGTGATGCGGTCGAAGGCGTGCTCCGCACCGCTGTCCAGAATGGCATAGCGGCGCAGCGCCTCGAGGCGGTCGGCTTCCTGTTCGCTAGGCAAGGGCTCAAGCACGGCGACGACCTCACCTCGACTCTCAGCATTCGGCTTAGCGCACCGCCTCGCGAGCGGCCAGCCCGAGCGGCCCGCTTTCAGCCGCGGCCGCGGGCGATGAAGCCGCCATTGTTGGCGAAGTCGGGCTTGCCGTAGACGAGCGGGGCGCCGTCGCGGGTGGTGACGCGCCCGCCGGCGGCGCGCAGCACCGCATGGGCGGCGG
>JBMCMJ010000181.1:0-5742 GCA_048615135.1 Pseudomonadota bacterium | reverse complement strand
GAATGCGTCGTTGCCCTAGGGTGGCGGCGATGGCACCCGAGCCGGACGGATTCGACCACGTCGTGGTCGGTGCCGGAGCCGCCGGCGCCGTGCTCGCGGCCCGCCTCGCCGAGAACGGACGGCGCGTCCTGGTCCTGGAAGCGGGCGGCGATCCGCTGGCGGGCGACCGGCCGGATAAGGAGAGCGGCCGCAAGCTCCGCGACGACGTGCGGGTGCCGGCCTTTCACGCCTTCGCCTCCGAGCATCCGGGGCTGAAGCACGACCATTGGGTGCGCCACTACACCGACGACGCCCAGCAGCGCCGCGACTGGCGCTATTCGGCCGAGCAGGACGGCGTGCTCTACCCCCGCGCCCGCGGGCTCGGCGGCTGCGCGTCGCACCATGCGATGATCGTCGTCCAGCCGAACAACGCCGACTGGAACCACATCCGCAACGTCACCGGCGATGCCAGCTGGCGCGCCTCGAACATGCAGCGCTACTTCGAGAAGATCGAGGACTGCCGCTACCGGGCGCGCTGGCGCCGCTGGCTCGCCCGCTGGCTGGGCTGGAACCCCTCGGGCCACGGCTGGGGCGGCTGGCTCGTGACCGAGCGGTCGTTTCCCCTCCGCGTGCTGCGCGACTGGACGCTCCGGCGCACGCTCCTGCGCGCGACCCTGGCGACTGCCGACGGACAGACCGACCCCGGTGCCCAGTGGCATTGGTCGCTCACCTCGTATTTCGACCCCAATGACCGCCGGCTGGTCAACGAACGGGCCTGGGGCGTGCGCCTCCCCCCGATGGCAACCCGTCGGCACGTGCGCCACGGGCCCCGCGAACGGCTGCTCGACGTCGCCCGACGCCACCCGGACCGGCTCTGCATCCGCCTGCACGCCACGGTCCTGCGCGTCGTGGTCGACCCGGCGACCAAGCGGGCGACGGGCGTCGTCTATCGCGACGCCGAGGGCCGCGAACATCGCGTCGAGGCGCGGCGCGACGTCGTGCTCGCGGGCGGCGCCTTCGCCTCGCCGCAGCTCTTGATGCTGTCCGGCATCGGCTGCCCCCAACACCTGCGCGACCACGGCATCGAGGTCGTCCACGCGCTGCCGGGCGTCGGCCGCAACCTCCAGGACCGCTACGAGGTCGGCGTCGTCAGCCGCATGCGCGCGCCCTGGGAAGCGTTGCGCGGGGTAACCTACACGCGCCGCGACAAGCACTATCGCCGGTGGCGCTGGTTGCGCGCCGGCAACTACACCAGCAACGGCGTGATGGTCTCCGCCGTGCTGAAGTCGCAGGCGAACCTGCCGGTGGCCGATCTCTTCTGCTTCTCCCTGCTCGCCGACTTCCGCGGCTACCATCGAGGCTATGCGGAGCGGCTGAAGGCGCACGACAAGCTCACCTGGGCGGTGCTCAAGGCCTACACCCGCAACGACGCCGGAACCGTACGCCTGCGCTCGGCCGATCCCCTCGCCCCGCCCGCCGTCGACTTTCGCTACTTCGAGGAGGGCAGCGCACCCGACAGCGACGACCTCGACGCGGTCGTGGCCGGTATCCGCTTCGTCCGGCGGATCGTCGACGCCATGCCCGAACTCGTCGCCGCCGAGGAGGAACCCGGCCGTCACCTGCAGACCGACGCGCATCTGCGCACCTATGTCCGCGACAACGCCTGGGGCCATCACGCCTGCGGCACCTGCGCCATGAAGCCCGAGACGGCGGGCGGTGTCGTCGACAGCGCCTTCCAAGTCCACGGCATCCCCGGCCTGCGCGTCGTCGATGCCTCCATCTTCCCCCGAATCCCCGGCTACTTCCTCGTCGCGGCGGTCTTCATGATCGCCGAAAAGGCGGCCGACGCGATGCTGGCCGAGCAACAGGGCCGGTAACGGGAACGGGCATGCCCCAACGCGCGCCTATGGTCGGTCGGATCGACCATCCGCGGTGCACCCCGACCAGCGCAACCGACTCGTCGGCTGCGCCGCGAGCGGCGTGAGGCTCCCGACGCGCCACGTCGGCATCTTCGAGGCCAGCCGGTCCGCGACAGCAAGCCTCAGAAGAACAAGAGCCACACGACGATCAACAGGCCGCCGATGGTGGCGACGGCCCAGATCCAGGGCCACGACCGGCCCTCCTCCCGCTGGACCGAGGCGCTGTCGGCCGGAGCCGGGTCGGAGCCGTTCGTCGGGTAAGTCTTCTCGGTACGCGGGTGCAGGGACGGATTGAGGTTCGGGTCGTTGTCGGGTCGGGCGTTCATGGGTGAACTCCTCTCGGCAGCGCGGATGATCTCTCCAGCCAGCGGTCGAGCATGACGAGCAGGCAGATCCCGCCCGGATCGTCGCTGTCGCGCAGACGGCTCGCGAGCGTGGCCCAGTCCTCGTCGCTAGCCTCGTGAGCGAAGGAGGCGACGGCGGCTCGAACACAGCTCGAAAGGCTGCGCTCCTCCGCCAGGGCCACGGCCCGCAGGCGGTGGTCGAGCGTGGCGTCCTCGGCGAGCCAGCGTTCGAGATCCGGTGCCGCGGCCCGGGCCGCCCCGAGCATGTCGCCGAGCATCATGGGCCGGCCTCCGCGTCGATCCGCACGCCCTCCACCGTACCCGCCGCGGCGAGTGCGGTGACCGCGGCGGTGGCGGCGGCGGACCAGCCGCGCGCTTCGAGCATGTCCGCGATCGCGCCCCGGACGGCTTCGAACGGCACCTCGCCGCCCGGGATGCGGCGGTGCAGGCGCACGATGTGCCAGCCATGGCGCGAGCGGACCGGTGTCCGCGTCGTCGTGCCCTCGGCGAGCGCTTCGAGTGCGGCCTGCACGGGTGCTTCCAGTTCGCCGCGACGGATCTGGCCGAGCGAGCCGTCCTGCCGGGCCGAGGGGCACGCGGAGCGGTCGCGGGCCGCCGCCGCGAAGGCACCGGCCTCGTCGCCGACGGCGAAGGCGATGGCTCGGGCCTCGGCTTCGGCACCTTGCCAGTCGCCCCGGTCCGGTTCGATCAGGATGTGCGCGGCCTCGAACAGTTCGGGCGTGCGGAAGCGCTCGCGCCGCACCGCATAGAAGCGGCGGCAGTCGTCCTCGCTCGGTGGCTCGGGGGCGACGAGCGCTTCCAGGACGGCACGGATCCGGGCGTCTTCGGGGGTCTCGCTGCGCCCGGCGGCGTCGGTTTCCGGTGCCGCGTCCAGACCGAGCCGCTCGCCCTCCTGCAGCAGCAGTTCGCGGATGGCGAGGGCCCGTGCGGCCGCGGTCCAAGCGGCCTCCGGATCCTCCGCCGGGTGGTGCTGGATCTCCCGGGCGATGGCCTCGGGCGCGATCTCGACGCCGTTGACGCGGACCTCGCCGAAGCTCGGAAAGACCGGCTTGGGCGAGGTGCCGGCGCAGCCGCAGCCGCCGCTCTGGCAGGCCTGTGGCATGATCGGTTCGGGGCGGTGCGCGTCGCTCATGTCGCCTGTCCGCTCTCGCTCTCCGCACGGACCGTGGCGGGCCCGCCGTAGCTGGCTCCGCCGAGGCCGGGGCCGCCCGGCGGCACCGCGCGGCCGCGGACCGGTGCCAGCGAGCGGACGATCTGCCAGCCCGGGCGGAAGAGAAACCAGATCGGGATGCTCCAGATGTGCACCAGCCGGGTGAACGGCGTGATCAGGAAGAGCAGGAGACCCAGGGCGATGTGCAGCTTGTAGACGAAGTTCGCGTCGATGATCAGGTCGGCGGCCGCCGGGTCGAAGGTCAGGAGACCCTGCGCCCAGCCCATGAACAGCACCATTTCCTCGCCGCTCAGATGCTGCATGGTCCAGAAGGTGGTGGCGATGCCGACGGCGAGCTGCAGCCAGAGCAGGACGAGCACGCCGATGTCGCCGAAGGACGAGCTGCGCCGGATCCGCGGATCGACGAGGCGCCGGTGCAGGAGCAGCGTGGCGCCGACGAAGGCGGCGATGCCCGCGATGCCGCCGACGACGAGCGCCATCCACTGCTTGGCGCCGTGGGTGATGCCGGCGGCATCGAACACGCCGATCGGGGTCAACAGGCCCACGAAGTGGCCGACCACCAGCACCAGCACCCCGAGATGGAACAGATTGGAGCCGATCATCATCTGCCGGCGCCTGAGGAACTGGCTCGATTGCGCCCGCCACGAATACTGGTCCTTGTCGAAGCGGAGGATGCTGCCGACGATCAGCACCGTGACGGCGAAATAGGGAAACCAGCCGAAGGCGAGTTGGTTGAGATAGTACTCCATCCCTGATCCTTTCGGGGTTCAGTTCCTGATCCGGGCACCCGCCGCGCGGGCCACCGCACGCAGGCGGGCGGGAAGGCCCGTCGCACCGCCCATGTCGTGCGGCGCCGACCCGAAGGTGACGGTCGCCTCCTCCCAGTCGGCGTCCAGCGTTTCGGGGCCGTCGTCGGGCGCGTGCTCGCGTAGCCCCTCCAGCAGGCCGGCATCGGGCCGGGCGTGGGCGGCCGCGAGCAACGCGCGAAAGACGGCGGCATAATCGGAACCCCGCTCTTCCAGCCGTTCGGCGAGGGCCGTGAAGACCGCTGCTGGCTCGCCCAGCACCTCGCGCGCCTCCCGGGGTGGCAGGCAGGACGCGTACTCGACGAACACCGGCGCGTAGTCCGGCAGTTCCCGGTCGTCGAGGAAGATGCCGGCCGCCATGTACTGCTCACCCAGATCAACCAGCGCCTGACCGCGCTCGCGGCTTTCGCCGTGCACGTGCTCGAACAGATGCAGCGCCAGCGCCCGCGAGCGGTCGAACAGGTCGGTGTAGGCCGACTGCACGTCGAGCAGGTCGTCCCGGGCGATGCGCCGGAGGAGCGGCTCCAGCGCGTCGAGGTCGCGCGGCGGGAGCGCCCGCTCGTTGCGAAGGACGTCGCGGACGTCGTCGATGTGCGCCTGCAGCTCGTCAGAGGGGTACTGCAGGAGCAGGGACAGGGCGCGCAGGGTGCGTCTCATGTGGGCACGTCCATCATCGGTTTGCGCGGGGTGCGTTTGCGGCCGCCGAACAGATTGATTCGGGTCCGCCCTTCGGTGCCTTCGCGGAAGCCGAAGCCGGTGGCGCCGCGCAGCTCGTAGGCGTCTTCCTCGATCTCGCGGTGCGCGGTCGGAATGACGTAGCGGTCCTCGTAGGCCGCGAGCGCCATCACCTTGTACATGTCCTCGATCAGCTCGCAGCTGAGGCCGACCCGTTCGGCGATCGCCGGATCGATCCGCCCTTCCACCGACTTCGCGCGCATGTAGGCACGCATCGCGAGCATCCGTTCGAGCGCTCGGGCGACGGGCGCCTCGTCACCCGCGGTCAGCAGGTTGGCGAGGTAACGCAGCGGAATGCGGAGCGAGCGCACGTCCGGCATGCCGTCGCGCTCCGCCATCTTGCCGGCCTCCGCCGCCGACTGGATCGGCGAGAGCGGCGGCACGTACCAGACCATCGGCAGGGTGCGGTATTCGGGATGGAGCGGGAAGGCGACCTTCCATTCCATCGCCATCTTCCAGATCGGCGAGCGGACAGCGGCCTCGAGCCATTGCTCGGGCACGCCGTCGCGTCGCGCCTGCGCCTGGACCTCCGCATCGTGCGGGTCGAGGAACACCCCGAGTTGCGCCGGGTAGAGGTCCTTCGGATCCTCCACCGCCGCCGCGTCCTCGATCCGATCGGCATCGTAGAGCACGACGCCCAGATAGCGGATGCGCCCGACGCAGGTTTCCGAGCAGACGGTCGGCTGGCCCGTCTCGATACGCGGGTAGCAGAAAATGCACTTCTCGGACTTACCCGTCGACCAGTTGTAGTAGATCTTCTTGTAGGG
>JBMCMJ010000180.1:0-5792 GCA_048615135.1 Pseudomonadota bacterium | reverse complement strand
CGTCGTTGCGCTAGCCGACGTGCTCGGCGTCGATGCCGGCCGTGGGCTGCACCATCGCCGCGCGCTTGGCCGAGAGATATTTGTCGATCGCCGCGGCGGCGCGCTTGCCCGCACCGGCCGCGAGGATGACGGTCGCGGAGCCGGTTACGATGTCGCCGCCCGCGAACACCCCCTCGCGGCTGGTCTGGCCGGTCGCATCGTCCGCCTGCAGGCCGCCCCACGAGGTCATGTCGAGGCCCGTGGAGGTGCGCGACAGGAGCGGGTTGGGGCTCGTGCCGATGGCGACGATCGCGTTGTTGACGTCCAGCACGAACTCGGAGCCCTTGATCGGCACTGGGCGGCGGCGGCCGTCCTCGCCGGGCTCGCCCAGTTCCATGCGCAGGCAGCGCATACCGCTGACCCAGCCCTTGCCGTCGTCGAGGAACTCGATCGGGTTGACCAGCCACTCGAAGCGCACGCCCTCCTCGATGGCGTGGGCGTACTCCTCCAGCCGGGCGGTCATCTCCGCTTCGGAGCGACGATAGACGACCGTCACCTCCTCCGATCCGGCGCGGAGCGCGCAGCGGGCCGCGTCCATCGCCGTGTTGCCCGCACCGATCACCGCGACGCGCCGGCCCGACTTCACCGGGGTGTCGTAGTCGGGGAAGCGGTAGGCGCCCATCAGGTTGATGCGGGTGAGGAACTCGTTGGCCGAGTAGATGCCGTTCAGGTTCTCGCCCGGCAGCTGCATGAAACGCGGCAGGCCGGCGCCGGTGCCGATGAACACGGCCTCGAAGCCCATCTCGTCCATGATCTGGTCGAGGGTGAGGGTCTTGCCGATCACCACGTTGCACTGGATGTCGACGCCGGCTCGGACCAGCGAGTCGATCTCGCCGTCGAGCACGTCCTTGGGCAGCCGGAATTCGGGGATGCCGTAGCGCAACACGCCGCCCGGCTCGTGCAGGGCCTCGAAGACGGTGACGTCGTAGCCCATGTGGTTGAGGTCGCCCGCCGCCGTCAGCCCCGACGGCCCCGAGCCGATGATCGCCACCTTCTGGCCCTTGGGCTCGGCGCGGTGCACGGGTTGCGGGCCGTGGATGCGCTCCCAGTCGGCGAGGAACCGCTCGATGTAGCCGATCGCCACCGGGCCGAAGCGGTCGCCCACGTGGCAGCGGCCCTCGCACTGGTTCTCCTGCGGGCACACCCGGCCGCACACACCGGGCAGGCTGTTGAATTGCTTGACCAGGGCCAAAGCGTCGTCGAAGCGGCGCTGCGAGGTCAAGCGGATGACCTCGCGGATCGGCACGTTGACCGGACAGCCGCTCTGGCAGGTGGGATCCTGACAGCGCAGGCAGCGGTCGGCTTCCTCCAGCGCGCGCGCCGGATCGTAGCCGAAGTTGACCTCGCGAAACGTCTTGGCGCGGGCCAGCGCCTCTGCATGGGCCATGGGCGTCTTGCTGGGGGCTATCAACGGCACGGCTGCTACCTCTCAGCGGGTTCTCTCGGTTCGGCGCGCTGGCGAAGGCGTCGCCCTTCAGGATCCGAGGGTGGGTTGCAGCACCGCCGCGGCCGCCGTTTCGGCGCGGCAGTGGGCGTCCTCGTAGCGATGCAGGGCCTCGCCCTCCTCGTCGCGGTACGTCTTGTTGCGGCGGACGAGTTCGTCGAAGTCGATCTGCGTGGCGTCGAACAGGGGGCCGTCGATGCAGGCGAACTTGGTCTCGCCGGCGACGGTCACCCGGCAGGCGCCGCACATGCCGGTGCCGTCGATCATGATCGGATCGAGCGACACCAGGGTGGGGATGCCGTGCGGCGCGGTGGTCCGGGCGACGGCACGCATCATGACCATCGGCCCGATGGCGATGATCTGGTCGACCGGATCCGCCGCGATCAGCTCCTCGAGCTTGCCCGTGACGAGGCCCTTGTAGCCGGCCGAGCCGTCGTCGGTGCAGACGTGCAGCGCGTCGGCGGCGGCGCTGAGGCGGTCCTCCAGGATGACGAGTTCGGCGGTGCGCGCCCCGACGATCGCCGAGGTGCGCGTCGCCTTCGGCTGCAGGCCCTTGAGGATGGACAGGATCGCGGCCGCCCCGAAGCCGCCGCCGACGCACACCACATGGCCCGTCTCGCGCAGCTCCGCGGCCTCGCCGAGCGGGCCCGCGAGGTCGTGGAAGCCATCGCCGGTCTCGAGCGCGTTGGCCATCTTGGAGGTGGCGCCCACCTCCTGGATGACGACGGTGACGGTCCCGGCCGCGGCGTCCGCATCGGTGATGGTCACGGGGATGCGCTCGCCGCGCTTGTGCACCCGCAGGATGACGAACTGGCCGGGCCGCGCCGCCCGGGCCACGAGCGGGGCCCGGACCTCGAACAGCTTGGTCACGGGCGTGAGCCGGTGGGTGTGCAGGATCTCGAACATGGCAGCCTCTCGCGGCACGCTCGCGCCTTCGCTCACAGGTCCGGGTGCTCGTGCATGGCCTTGATGCGGCGCCAGCGCCGTTCCACCTCGGCCTGCAGACCCTCCAGGATGTGCCTGTGCTCGGGCTCCAGCAGGTGCTTGGTCTTGTTCATCTTGCCGAGCCAGTCGGCGAGCTCGACGCGGGTGCCGAGCGCATCCGGGTCGTGGGTGATGGTGGTCTGCCCGTGCTCCACCTCGTAGAGCGGGAAGAAGCAGGAATCGACCGCCGCGTGCATCTCGTTGGCGCCGTCGTCGTCGGGCGTGCCCCAGTTCAGCGGGCAGAACGAGAGGATCTTGCCGTACACCATGCCCTCGTGCTTGGCGTACCACTGTGCTTTGGCCACCTTGCGCATCAGGTCGGCCGGATGGCCCTCGAGCGCGCTGAACACGTAGGGCATGTGCGTCGCCGCCATGAGCTGCACGGTGTCCTTGTGGTGGAAGCGCTTGCCCTCTTCGCGCCGCCCGACGTGGCTGGTGCTGGTGCGATGGCCGAGCGGCGTCGAATACGACATCTGGCTGCCGGTGTTCATGTAGCCCTGGTTGTCGTACTCGATGATCATCATGCGGTGGTTGCGATGGGCGGTGCCCAGCGCCGATCCCATGCCGATGTCCATGCCGCCGTCGCCGCTGACCATGACGAAGGTGAGGTCGTCGGAAGCCGGCAGTTCGCCGCGCGCCACGCGCTGGTGGAACATCTCGACCAGCCCGGAAAGGGTGGCCGCACCGTTCTGGAACAGGTTGTGGATGTAGGTGACCCGGTGGGCGCTGAACGGGAAACCGGTGGTCACGACCATGGCGCAGCCGGTGTGGAACAGCACCACGATGTCGCCCTCGAGCGACTTGAACACTTGGTCCAGCACCGGGAACATGCCGCAACCGGGGCAGGCGCCGTGACCCGGCACCAGGCGCTTCGGCCGGGCGGCGAGCGCCCAGAAGGGCGGCAAATCCACCTCCAGCTTGCCGGTCTCGGGATTCGGCCGGACCTTGACGAGGTCGGTGCTCACCTCCTCCTTGGTCAAGGGCGGCACCAGCCGCTCGGGCTTCTTGTCGAGGGCTCCCGGCGTCACGCCGTAATAGTCGAACGGCACGTCCACCTGGCCCTTCTCCAGGGCCTCGAGGCCGAGCCGGAAGAACGCTTCGGCGTCGGGCACGGTGAACGCCTTGCCGCCCAGACCGTAGATGCGGCTGACGAACAGCGGCGGGCGGCCCGGCAGGTCGGCAAGCGCCGAGCGGATCTCGTGGGTCATGTTGCCGCCCTGGGCGCCGTAGGAATCGGCGCGGTCGCCGATCACGATCACCTTGGCGCCGGCCAGCGCCCTTCGGATCTCGTCGAGCGGGAAGGGCCGCAGGACGTTCGGCGAGACGACACCGACCTTCAGCCCCTTGGCGCGCAGCCGGTCGACGGCGTCCTTGGCCGTTTCGGCCGCCGAATTGAGCAGAAAGACGACGACGTCGGCATCGTCCGCTTCGTAGGTCTCGACCAGCGAATAGCGCCGCCCGGAGATCGCCGCATAGTCCTCGAACAGCTTCGGCAGTTCGCGCAGGGCCGCCTGCATCGCCCGGTTCAGCTGGTACTTGTTGTTGATCATGTCCGGGTCGTTCATGTACGGCCCGAAGCTGATCGGATTGCGCGGGTCGAGCGCGTGGTAGGGGGCTTCGGTGGGTGCGAGGAACGCCTCGCGCAGGGCTGCCCCATCGGTGAACACCTCGACCCGGCGCTTTTGATGGCTGGTGAAGAAGCCGTCCGAGGCGACGATCACCGGCAGCCGCACGTCGAGGTGCTCGCCGATCCGCACGGCGATCAGGTTCATGTCGTAGACCGCCTGCGGATCGCGCGCCATCAGCACGATCCAGCCGGTGTTCAACGTGTAGTAGAGGTCCGAGTGGTCGCACAGGATGTCGAGCGGCCCGCTGACCGCGCGCGTGACGAGGTTGAGCACCATCGGCGCGCGCGTGCCGGACTGCACCGGCAACTGCTCGATCGCGTACAGCAGGCCATTGGCGCTGGTCGCGTTCAGCACCCGTCCACCGCCGAGGCTGGCGCCGTAGCAGATGCCCGCGGCACCATGCTCGCCGTCGGCCGGGATCAGGGTGGTGGTGTGCTCGCCGGCGGCGAACTTCTCGTCCAGGATCTGGGCGATCTCGGTCGACGGCGTGATCGGGAAGTACCCCATCACGTGGAAGTCGACGTGGGTCGCGGCCTGCGCGGCGCACTCGTTGCCGCTCAGGAACGCGGTCTTCTGTGCCAGTCCGACGGTGACGGGATCGTCGATCAGCTCTTGATGGGCACCGTCCACGGCCTTCCCCTCTCGTGGTTCGATCGGCTGAACGTTCGCGTTGGCGCGCCCGCCTAGCTCGGCTCGTGCAGGCGGGCGCCGTTGACGACGCGCGGTGACCAGTCGAGCGGGACGGTGTGGGCCTCGGCGAAGCCGGGCGTTTCCCGCTCGGCCGTCATCGCGCCCGACGGACAGGCGTCCACGCAGGCGCGGCAGCCCTTGCAGTAGCGGTAGTCGACCCCGAGCAGGCGCGTGTCCCAGGACTCGTCCGCGTGGCGCACGATGTCCCACGAGAGGCAGTTGTCCGGGCAAACGAGGTCGCACAGGCCGCAGTGGATGCACTTGTCGGCATGGAACACGGGAATGTGGCCCGTCCGCGAACCGGCGAGGTTCTTCACGACCGTGTTGCCCGGATCGGCCACCACGCCGCCGATCGGCGCGTTGAGATAGCCCCACTGGGGCGGCAGGTTCACCACCTCGCGCCCCTCGGGGGCGGGCTCGCGGCGATCGACCCGAAGCTCGGCGGCGCCGCGGTCGAAGGTCCGCAGATTGGCGTCGATGATGCTCGCGTGCTTGCGCTCGAAGGTCGTCGCCAGCACCTCGCGCACCGCCTGGATGTCGAGAAACGGGATCATCGCCGCGAGCGCCCCCTGCATGGCCGTGTTGACCCGGGACTTCTCCTCGAGGGCGATGGTGGTGGCATCGAGGCAGGCGACCGTGTCGTAGGGGTGGTCGAGCGCTCGGCGCACCTGCTCGGGCGTCCGGTTCGTATTGACGATCAGGATGCCGCCCGAGCGCAGCCCGCTCAGGATGGCGGGATCGTCGAGCAGATGGTCGATGAAGACGGCGACGACGAAGGGGCGCTCGACCGGTGCCGAGGTGCGCAGCCTGGTGCCGGCGGCGGCCAGGCGCACGAAGGATTTGATGGGCGAGCCCTTCTTTTCCGACCCGTAGGACGAAAAATGGGCGCCGTTCAACCCCATGTGCAGGACGGCCGCCTCGGCGAGCATCTTGCCCGCCAGATGGGCGCCGAAACCGCCGAGCGAGTCCAGGCGGATCTCGTACAGGCCATCCTCGTCGGTCTGGGG
>JBMCMJ010000179.1:0-5800 GCA_048615135.1 Pseudomonadota bacterium | reverse complement strand
CGAGGCGGTCCACACCGTCCAGCAGCAGGGCGGCACGGCACGGGCGCGGCGCACCAATGGGGACACCGATCCCGAGCGTCGCTGGCCCGCGACGGGCAGTTCTCGCAACGGCTGGTTGGAACTCACCGCTGACGGCACGGGCGGGACGTTGCACATCCCGTCGCTCGCGATCCCGACCCTGTTGGGCGGGCCGAAGGGAGCCATCGACCACCCGAACCCCGGCGCCCGCGGCGTTCCCGCCCGCCCGGAGCAGGCCATCCACGCCGCCGGCAACGGCAGCTTCTCGTTCCAGCAGCCGACACCCCGCGGCGAAAGCGCCCGCGGTCAATGGCTCACCGCCCTCGGCTCCCAGCTCGCCCCACACCTCTCCGGCGTCCGGAACTGGGGAGCGAGCGGCAACGCCGTCCAACGCGGTGGCGAGCCCGTCCACTATCTGCGGCTCCGGAATGACCGCAGCTCGGTGCACAGCAGCCTGTTGATCGTCGGCACCGCGGGCGAACTCGCCAACGACGAATCGCTCAAGGTCCCGCATTGGACCCAGTCCGGCAACTTCGTCGACATGTCGATGCAGATCGACCATCTGCACGAACTGCAGTTGGGCGGATGCGACGGCTTCGAGAATTTCTGGGTGCTTGCCGCAACGCCGAATGCCAGTTCCGGCGCGACCATCATGCACGAGGTTCGGCGGAAAATCAGCGCGGTGCTGGATGCAGCCGAGGCCGACGGCTTCTGGCAACGCGCCGGCGCCAGCAAGCCGGAGGTCAACTCGGTCCGCTGGAACAGCAAGTGGCGGGCCGAGTTCGAGAGCCTCACCGGTCGCCGGATCCGGATGCAGACCACCAACGCCTATTGGACGCGGCCGCAGATCGTTGCCGGAGACCATCTCGACAAGCTGGTCGAGCTCTCCGCCGACGATCTCGGGCGCGAGGGCTTCGTCCTCGGCGCAGGCGAAACGCCCCAGTTCGTGAGCATCTTCGCGAGCCCGAGCGGCGGCTTCCGCCGCCGTTTCGATCTGCGCAGCGATCCGCCGCGCTCGGTCAGCCGTGACGTGTCGAACTTCTTCGGCGGCTTCGAACTGACCGAAGTCCGCGCCCCGGACACGACGACCGCGCCCGCCATCACGGCCCTGACCGGCGAGGCCTTCAAGACGCGCCGCCGCCAGCGCCGCCGCGATCTCGACCCCGTTCCGATCACGCTTCTGGTCCAGGCCTCGCCGAATTTCGGCTATGGCGGCTACATCGACCCGAATTCGCTGAACTCGGCGATCCAGGCCGTGGCCGGCAATTTCTCGCCGTTGAGCCCGGTACGCTTCGTCGACGGCGGCATCAGTCCCTCGGGCGAACTCTACGCGAACGGCGAGATCACCGCGACCAAGGCGCTGTTCCCCGACCTCGTCGTGCCCATCCGACTGCGCGGCAACGAGGTCTTCATCGATTTCCCGATCCCGACCGAGCGTTTGAACTTCGGGCCGGTGTCGATCACCGAAGCGGCGCTGTCCCTCGGCATCGGCGAGCAGGGGCTGCTGGTCGAAGGGTTCGCCAATTTCGCGGTCGACCAGGTTGGCGAAGGCTCCGTTTCCGCCCGGATGGAGGAAGGCGGCGCGATGCTGCGCGGCGCCTTCGACGTCGACCTCGACTTCCTCGAAACGGCCCGGGCCGAAGCGGTGTACGACTTCGGCGCCGATACGCTGACGATCAGCCTGACCGCCGGGGTCGGCGAGGGCGCCCTGCCGGGCGTGACCGGTGGCGAGGTCACGGTCACCATCTCGCGCGAGGCCGTTGCGGTCAGCGGCAACCTGCAGCTGGCGCCCCCACTCGAGGGCGCGCAGATCCGCGTGGACTATGCGCCGGAAACCGGCCTCGCCCTCGCCGCCGAGGACATCCCCCTGCCGGTCGAACGCCTGCCGGGGGTCGAGAACGCGACCCTCACGGTACGCGCCGTGCGCAACCCGGACGACGGCACTTGGAGGGTCTCGGGCTCGGGCACCGCGACCTTTGCCGCCGCCGGGGCCACCGGCCGGCTCGACATCGCCTACGAGGGCGGCGTGGTCACGGCCAACGGCCGCGCCGACGTCGCCCGCGGCCCCGCCTCCGGCTGGCTGCAGATCACCGCCACCAACCAACAGCTCGACGACGAGGGCAACCCCGTCGAGGACGGCCAGCCCGGCGATCTCGTGGTGTTCGGCAGCGGCGAGGCGACCATCGCCTTCGGCGACTTCCTCGAGGGCACCGCCGGGCTCGAATACACCCGCGACGGCCGCACGATCATCACCGGCACGATCCGCGTCCAGCCGCGCCCGCTGTTCGACGAGCGGGTCTACGAAAAGGAACTGCTCAGGCTCCGCCCGCCCGAGTTCCCCATCTGGGGCGTGTCGGTGGCGGGCATCGGCGTCGGCATCTTCGCCTTCGTCGACGCCTATGTCCGCTTCGAGGCACGGGTCGGCCCGGGCGAACTGCAGGACACCCACGTCACCGCCACGATCGACCTCGACCGCCCGCAGGAGGCGACCGTCGAGGGCAATGCCCGGTTCTACGTGCCGGCCTACACGGGCCTCACCCTCGACCTCGGCGGCGGGCTGCGCGCACGGCTCGCGGTCGCCTACGTGCAGGGCCGGGTGGGCCTCGAGGGCGAACTCGGCATCGAGGCCGACGCTTCGGCCGCGGTCAACGTCCAGTGGAACCCGACCGCCGGCTTCGCGCTCCGGACCGAGGTCGACGCCAATGCCCGGCCCAAGTTCCGGGTCGGCGTCAACGCCTCGGTCAGCGCCGGGGTCGATGTCCTGGTCGGCCGCATCGAAAAGACCTGGGGCCCCTGGCAACGCACGCTCGGCGAGTTCGGCCCGGACATGGAGCTGGGCGTCACCTTCCCGGTCACCTGGTCCGAGCAGAACGGGCTCGACCTCAGCCTCGACAACATGACCGTCCGCCGGCCGCAGCTCGATGCCGCCGGCATCATGGGCGATGCCTTCGATCGACTGGTCTAGGGGAGCGACGCATGGGCAAGCTGGTGGTGAGCGGGGCGAGCCTGAGCTGCAGCCAGGGGCTCTCGCCCGGCAGCCTGATCGCGAGCAACCAGGCGCGCTGCAAGGGCAGCGACATGCTGCTCGCCACCATCATGGACTACGCGCCGCTCTCCAACATCACGGGCTTCGGCATGTGCAACACCCAGAGCAACCCCGCCGTGGCCGCCACCACCGCGGCGGCGAACGGGACGCACACGCCCGCCCCCTGCATCCCCGCGACGGCCGCGCCCTGGACGCCCGGCGCCAGCCGCGTCCGCGCCAGCGAGCTCCAGGCCCTCACCAAGGACAGCACCTGCACCTGCAGCTACGGCGGGACCATCAGCATCGACGATCCCGCCCAGCAGCGCAGCGACGGCGAGTAGCCCGCACGCTCCGTCGAAACGAGCTTCGCCGCGGCGGGGACGAGCCCCCTTCAGCTGGAGAGATACAGCCCGCCATTGACGTGCAGCGTCGCCCCGGTGACGAAGCTCGAAAGCGGGCTCGCCAGAAACGCGATGCAGTTGGCCACCTCCTCCGGCCGCCCCAGCCGGCCGAGCGGCGTCGCCGCCAGCACCCGATCGCCCCGCGCCGCCATCAACGGGCGCACCATCGTCCCCTCGATCGGCCCGGGCGAGATCGTGTTCACCCGCACGTCCGGCGCCAGTTCCTTCGCCAGCGAACGCCCCAGTGCCGCGAGCCCGCCCTTGGCCGCCGCGTAATGCGCATGATCGGGGCTGCCATGATGCGCCGCGATCGAGGCGATCAGCACGATCGAGGCCGGCGCCCGCAAGACCGGCGCCGCCGCCCGGCAGAGCTGAAACGCCCCATCCAGATTGACCGCGAGACAGTGCCGCCACGCCACGTCGTCGATCTCGGCCAAGGGTGCCGTGGGATAGATGCCGGCCGCCGGCACCAACACGTCGATCGCGCCGAACCGCTCGACCGCGGTCGCCACCAATGCTGCGCCCGCCGCCGGGTCCGTCGCATCGTACGCCACCCCCACCGCCCGGTCGCCATGCACCGACGCCGCCAACCGAATGGCCCCCGGCCCGTCCAGGTCGGCCAGGACCAGCTTCGCCCCCGCCTCCGCCAACAACCGCACCGTCGCCCGGCCGATATCCCCGGCCGCCCCGGTCACCACCACCACCCTGTCCTCGAGCTGCCACATCCCCGCCTCCCCTGGTTCATGGGGCCGGTCGGAAAGGAAGGAGCGGGGGGACTTGATGGTCCCCCCGCACCCCCCGGAGCCCGGCCCCGCCGGGCTCCCCGCCGAACCGATCGATACGGTGGACCGGAAGCGCGAAACGCGCCAGCCCGCAGCGTTTCGTCGCGCACGATAGGGGAGAGGTCGACCCGAAGCAGTCGAAGCCGCTGTTGACGGCTTGGCGCGCTGGACAAACGCAGCCAGCCGTCACTCCAGGCGAAAACGGATCGCCCGCCATCCGCTTGGAATCGCTCGCTCGCATGACCACCCCCGACCAAACTCCGCGTCGGGCGTGCAGCGTGCCGAGGGTCGCGCTCAACCCCCTTTGCTGGCGCCCCGCGCACGCCGCCGCCAGCGGGCCGCGCCGAGGGCCGCGAGTCCGGTGGCGAAGAGGCCGACCGCGGCCGGGATCGGCGTGACCACGAAGTCGGCCTGGAGCTGGGCGCGCCCACCCGGCGATTCCAAAAGAAAACGCAGGCCCTGGGCCTGGATGGCGAACTCGAAGGCCACCAGAACATCGCGGCCGACGTCGCCGGCTGAGACCGGGAGTCCGCCCACGCCGGCGAAAGCGCCGGGGCCGCCGCTGAAGGCCGCCGTGAAGAAGGCGCGGTTGCCCGCCGCGCCGGGATCGAACGCGACGATGATGATGCTCTCGAGCGTGCCGCCCGGCGGCAGCACGAGCTCGTAGCTGTCGAACGGGTCGAAGCCGTTGGGGCCGCCGGTGCTGGTGCGGATCGTGTTGCTGCCCGGTGCCAGCTGCAGGAGCGGCGCCGCCACCGGATCGTTCGGCAGGTCGCCGTCCAACAACTCGTCATAAAGCATCTTTGCCGAAGCCAGGCTGATGGGCATCAACGCCAGCAAGCCGACGAGACAAGCGCGAACTACCAACCGCATCCCAACCTCTCTCATTCGTACGATCTCGTCATAACTAGGCGCTTGGCGATGACAGGTTGTCAACCTGGCGCGACTGATCGAGTCATGCGTGATGCTGGTAGGCGTTCAGCTCGCGACCCGCGCCATCGCGCCCGCACTGACGACCCTCGATGCTGCACTGGCAGCCAACCGGAATTCGGTCCCACCGGAGCCCCCTGTGCGACCATGAGCAGATCAACGCGGCCGGTCCGCTCCCGAGAAGGGGCATGCCGGAGACCACGCGCATCGCATCAAGCAGCTCTGCTCATGGCGAGATCGAAGCATCCGGGCAGCAGCCGCTTGGTCCGCTCCCCGTCTTTTCGTGCCGTGCCCGAGGCCGGACTGGCGGAGGGCGAGCGGAGGTTGGGGCCGGGTTCGGCGGGGCTTGCGGCCGTGACCGCCATCCTGCTCGTTCTAGGATCATTGACCTAGAAATGTTACCCTGCCGGCCGATCTTTAAACCGCGTGGAACCACTCATCCCGGCCTCGCCGCCCGTGGCCGCAAAAAGGCCGAATTACGAAACGAACTGTCCGAAGCCAAGATCGTCCGCGGCCAAGCTTTTTCCTTGGGGACAACCCGGATTATGACAAATCCACCCAGGGCGAACCGCGGTGCCGTCACCAGCCCAAGTGCCGGCGGCCCTGGCCGTCGGCCGGGGGTCAGGGGGCCGAAAGCCCCCTGA
>JBMCMJ010000178.1:0-5801 GCA_048615135.1 Pseudomonadota bacterium | reverse complement strand
GCGGCCAAGTCGGCTAAGCGCTTGCGGACCCCGAAACGGACCGTTCGCCGATGACCCTGCCCCTGCCTTCGCTTCTCGCCTTGCTCGACGACTTCGATGCCTTCGTTCTCGACCAATGGGGCGTGCTCCACGACGGCAGCCGGGCACTGCCTGGTGCGCGCGAGGCCGTCATGGGGCTGCTGGACGCGGGCAAGGTGATCGTCACGCTCTCGAATTCCGGCCGCAGGCGGGCCCATGCCGAGGCGATGATGGCCGGCATGGGCTTTCCCGTCGGTCGGTTTCGCGCCAACGTGACCTCGGGCGAGGCCGCCTTCGCCGGGCTCGCCGCCGGGACCGTCGCCGGCTGGCCGCTGCCGGGGCCGCGCTGCTACCTGCTCTGCCGCGACGGGGACACCAGCGTGATCGACGGCTCGGGCGTCGAGCGCGTCAACGACCCGCTCGATGCCGACTTCGTGATGCTGAGCGGCGTCCAGGGTGATCGCTACGATCTTTCACACTATCTCGAGGAACTGGCACCGGCGATGGCGCGGCGGCTACCGGTCGTCTGCTCCAACCCGGACCTCGTCGCCGCAACGGCGTTGGGCAACGAACTCTCGCCGGGTGCGGTCGCCGAGGCCTATCGCGCACGAACCGGCGTGGCTCCCGTCTACGTCGGCAAGCCCTACCGCCCCGTCTACGACCGCTGCCTGGAGGTCCTGCCGGACGTGTCGCGCGCCCGTGTCGTCTGTGTCGGCGACAGCCTGAGCCACGACGTCAAGGGCGGCGCGGGAGCCGGGCTACGCACGCTTTTCTGTGCGGCCGGCATCCATGGCAGCGCGTTCGATCCGAACCGGCCGTTGGCCGAGCAGATCGATCGGGTACGCGCGCTCGCCGCCGAGCACGACGCCCCGCCCCCCGACTATGCGATCGATCGCTTCCGCTGGAGTTGAGCGACGATGTCCGAGGCGCTCGGCATTTTCTGGGGGCTGCGACGGCTGGCCGACGATGGCGGGCGGTTCGTGCTGCTCGACCTCTCGACCGCGGAGCCCAAGGTCCTGGTCGATCTGATCGAGGGCTTGGCGCCCTTCGCCACCGGTGTCGTCCTGGCGCCGGCCCAGGCTTCCCTCTGGTGTCGTCATGGCTCGCCGCATGTCGGGCGAATCGATCGCGTGGCGAACGAAGCCGAGCTCGAGGCAGCGCGCCGCGGCGGCGCCGATGCGGTCCTGGCGGACGCCGGTCTGGCGGCGTCCGCCCAGCAGCTCGGCCTTGCCCGGCTGGGCACGGATCCGGCGGCCGATCTGGGGCTCGACCGGGCTGCCGGCTCGCCCTGGGTCCAATCGGTCGACCGGCCCGACCATGCACGCGCAACGGCGGCGGGCTTTCTCGCCACGCCGGCCTTCTGGGCCGAGGTGCGGTCGCACTCCCACGCTGCGCGGCGGCTGCACATCGCCGACCACCTCGTCCCGCGGTTCCAGCGCCTCACGGTCCAGGCGCTGGACGCCACGCCACCCACCTGGATCGACACGATGATCGGGGAGATCAGCACATGACCGGACGCCTCGCAGGCAAGCATATTCTGGTGACGGCGGCAGCGCAGGGTATCGGCCGCGCGATCGCCGAAGCGGCGGCAGCCGAGGGTGCGTTGGTCGTCGCGACCGACGTCAACGACACGCTGCTGGTCGAACTGGAAGCCATCGAGAACGTGACGACCCGTGTCCTCGACGTGCTCGATCCGGCAGCCATCACCCGCACGGCAAAGGAACTCGGCCGGATCGACGGTCTCGTCAACGTCGCGGGCTTCGTCCATCACGGCTCGGTGTTGGAGGCCGACGACGAGGCGATGACGTTCTCCTGGGACCTCAACGTCCGCTCGATGCACCGCACGATCCGCGCCTTTTTGCCGGCCATGCTCGACCACGGCGGCGGCAGCATCGTGAACATCTCGTCGGTCGCCTCCAGCATCAAGGGCGTGCCGAACCGCTTCGTCTATTCCACGACCAAGGCTGCGGTGATCGGCCTGACCAAGTCGGTGGCCGCCGACTTCGTCGCCAACGGTGTCCGCTGCAATGCGATCTGCCCGGGCACGGTCGAAACGCCGTCCCTCGAGCACCGCATCCAGGCCTTCGAGGATCCGGAGGCGGCGCGCAAGGCGTTCCTGGCTCGTCAGCCGACCGGTCGTTTGGCAACTGCCACCGAGATCGCCACGGGAGCCGTCTACCTGCTCGCCGACGAAAGCTCCTACGTGACCGGAACGACCCTCGTCATCGATGGCGGTTGGGCGCTCTGAGACGACCCGCCGGGCGGGGGCGGCTCGCCCCCGCCCGGCCGCGCTCAGATTCGCGGATCGTCCTCCGGATTCAGATACTCGATGGCCCACGGCCCTCGGCCGTGGAGTTGGATGACGGTCTCGCCCTCGGTATAGCCGAACATCGGCTCCTCCGGCGGCATGATGGCGAAGCCGCCCACCGGCAGCGCCACCGTCTCGGCCCGATCGAAGGTATCACCGTGGGCGAAGTGGAACGTACCCCGCAGCACCGTTACCCGCGCAGAGCCGGGCTGCAGGTGCGGTGGCACGAGGTAGCCCGTGGGCATGCGCAGACGAATGGTGAAGGGCTCCGCGGACTCGGGATCTCCCTCGAGAACGGTGATCTCGGCCCCGGGCGGCAACGACGCGACGGGCCCCCACACGAGATCCTCGGGCTGAACCATCCGGGGGACGCCGTCGCCCCGATCGGGCAGTTCGTCCGCACCGGCGCCGACCCCCGCGACCAACAGGAAGAAGGCGGCGAAGATCGCCGCCTTCCCGGTCGTCATAGCCTTGCTCCGCGGCTTGGCCGATGACGGCAAGCCCCGCGCATCCGGTCGACGCCCGTCCGGGTCAATCGTCACCCGCGTCGCTCGACGGGCCGCTCATGTTCTTGGAAACGTAGGCGGGCTCGCCCATCCGCTCCAAGAGATCGAGCTGCAGTTCCAGCCAAGCCTGATGCCCTTCCTCGTCGAGCGCGATCCGCTCGAACAGCGCACGCGTCCCGAGATCGCCCCGCTCGAAGGCTGCCATGGAGGCCTTGCTGTAGAACGCGATCGCGTTCTTCTCCTCGCGGAGATCGGACTCGAACATGTCTTTCAGGGTCTGCGCCCGCTTCGGCGTATGCGCCGCCGCCACCTCGGGATCACCGTGGAGAAACAGCATCCGCTCGATGAAGGCGCCGGCGTGGCCCAATTCCTCCTGCATCTCCTCGCGCATCTTGGCGGCGAGCTTGTCGAGCCCCCAGTCTTCGAGAACGTGGGCATGCAGCAGATACTGATGGATGGCGGTCAGTTCCATCGACAGCGCCTGCTGCAGGTCGTCGAGGCTCTTGTTGTCGCTCGGCATCGAAGTCGGTCCCTTGTTGGTGGAGGAAGCGTTCCGGCCAACCAACGTCCGCCACCGGACCAAGGTTCCCGCGAGGGTCAAGCGTCGAGGGTCGCCTCCGCCCCGGCCCAGAGCCGATAGCCGCCGAGAAACGCGTTCGAGTTGGCACCCAGCCGGCAGTGCGGCGGCAGCGTTTCGACGTGGCGGACATTGCCGCCGCCGAGGACCACGTATTCGGCCACCGTGGCGTTGCGCATCTTCTCGACCACGATGGCGAGATGCCGCCGCCAGACCTCGAGGCCGAAGCGCTCGATGCCGCGGGTTCCGGTCCAGTCCTCGAACGTCAGGCCGTCGCGATAGGGCAGGTGCTGGATCTCCAGGCCGATCGGCATGCCATCGATCACGAGCGAGGTGCCGAGCCCGGTGCCGAGGCCCAAGAACAGCATGGTCCCGCCCTCGTAGGAGCCGAGTGCCTGCATCACCGCGTCGTTGATGAGCTTGGCCGGCTGTTCGAAATGGTCCTCGACGGCGAAGCCGAGCCAGCCGTCGCCCATGTTGTGCGGCTCGCAATAGGGCCGGCCGCCCAGTACGCCGGTCGGAATCCCGACGCTGACCCGCGTGAACGCCCACCCCGCGGCGAAGCGCTCGATGCCCGTGATCAGGTCACCGGGCCGAAACCGCGGACCCGATGGAAAGAACGCGGTCTGGCCGGTCGCGGAGTTCCACAGCTTGACGTTGGCCCCGCCGATGTCGACCACGAGCACCGCCGGTTGATCGGCAGGGCTCCGTCCGACCGGCGCCTCGACTTCGCGCATCCCTCTCCCTCGCCTCAAACCGTGCCGTAGATGCGGTCGCCCGCATCGCCGAGGCCCGGCACGATGTAGCCGTGATCGTTCAGATGGGTGTCGACGGCCGCAGTATAGATCGGCACGTCCGGATGCGCGGCGGCCAAGCGCCGGACCCCTTCCGGTGCGGCCAGCAGGCAGACGAAGCGGATGTCGAGGGACCCGCTCGCCTTGATCCGGTCGACCGCCGCCACCGCCGAATTGGCGGTCGCGAGCATGGGATCGACGACGATGACCCGGCGCGCGGCAATGTCGGTGGGGACCTTGTAGTAGTATTCGACCGGCGTGAGGGTGGCCGGATCGCGATAGAGCCCGATGTGCCCGACCCGGGCCGATGGGATGAGCGTCAACATGCCGTCGAGGAGCCCGTTGCCGGCCCGCAGGATCGAGACGAGACACAGCTTCTTGCCGGAGAGCTTGCGCGCCCGCATCGGCTGGAGCGGTGTGCTGATCTCGACCTCGTCGAGCGGCAGGTCGCGGGTCACCTCGTAGGCCAGCAGCATCGCCACCTCGTTGGCGAGCCGGCGGAACTCCGCGACCGGGGTCGTCGCCGACCGCATCAGCGTCAGCTTGTGCTCGATCAGGGGATGCTGCACCACGTGCAGCGAAGGCACGCTCGAAGGTTCACTCACGTCGCTTTCGGCTCCACTTCCATCGACCCATGCACCGGCCGAACAGCTAGGCCGCCGACGGGGTGCTTGTCGAGACGCGAGACCACCTGCTACCCACCAGCGCACCGCCCGAGGGCGGCGATCGATCATCAGGGAGACGAACGATGAAGCTGGTACGCTACGGCAAACCGGGCGAGGAACGCCCCGGTCTGATCGATCGCGAAGGCAAGCTCCGCGACCTCGGCGGCGTGATCGACGACATCGACGGCACCACCCTCGCAGCCGACTCGCTCGCGCGGATCGCGGCGATGGACCCGGCAGGCCTTCCCGAAGTCGGAGGCGATCCGCGCCTCGGCCCGCCGATCAACCCCGCGCGCGTCGGCAAGCTGGTCTGCGTCGGCCTCAACTTCGCCGACCACGCCGAGGAATCGGGCATGCCGATCCCGAGCGAGCCGGTGCTGTTCATGAAGGCGACCAGCTCGATCACCGGGCCGACCGACCCGGTCGTCCTGCCGCGCGGCTCGGTCAAGACCGACTGGGAGGTCGAGCTGGCCTTCGTCATCGGCACCCGCGCCAAGTACGTGAGCGAGGCCGACGCCCTGAAGCACGTCGCCGGCTACGTGGTCCTGAACGACGTCTCCGAGCGCAGCTACCAGCTGGAGCGCGGTGGGCAGTGGACCAAGGGCAAGAGCTGCGACACCTTCGCGCCCATGGGCCCGTGGCTGGTGACGCCGGACGAGGTGGGCGACGCGACCAACCTGAAGATGTGGCTGGACGTCGACGGCAAGCGTCATCAGGACGGCACGACGGCGACGATGATCTTCTCGGTCGCGCACGTCATCTCCTACATGAGCCAGATGTTCGCCCTCGAGCCCGGCGACGTGGTCACCACCGGCACCCCGCCCGGCGTCGGTGCCGGCATGAAGCCGCCGGTGTTCTTGAAGGCCGGCCAGACGATGGTCACCGGCATCGAGAAGCTGGGCGAGATGCGCAACCCGATCCTGGCCGACGACT
>JBMCMJ010000177.1:0-5806 GCA_048615135.1 Pseudomonadota bacterium | reverse complement strand
GGCAGGAAGTGCATCTCGATCTTGATGACGCCGTCGCCCTGGCAGGCTTCGCAGCGCCCGCCCTTGACGTTGAACGAGAAACGGCCCGGCCGATAGCCCCGCGCCCGCGCCTCGGGCAGGCCCGCGAACCAGTCGCGGATCGGGGTGAAGGCGCCGGTGTAGGTGGCGGGGTTGGAACGCGGCGTGCGGCCGATCGGCGACTGGTCGATGTCGACCACCTTGTCGATCCGCGCGAGCCCGTCGAGGCGGTCATGGGCCCCCGGATGCGCGCGCGCCCCGTGCAGCGCCTTGGCGATCGCCGGGTAGAGCGTGTCGACCACGAGCGACGACTTGCCGCTGCCCGACACCCCCGTCACGCAGGTGAAGGTGCCGAGCGGAATGCGCGCGGTGACGTCCTGCAGGTTGTTGGCCTTGGCCCCGTGCAGCGTGAGCCACTGTCCCTTCTTCGGCTTGCGGCGGACGGCCGGCACCGGGATCGCCCGGTGCCCGGTGAGGTACTGGCCGGTGAGGCTCTCGCTCTTGGCCATCACTTCGCTCGGCGTCCCTTGGGCCACCACCATGCCGCCGTGCACGCCGGCCCCCGGCCCCATGTCGATCAGATGGTCGGCCTTGCGGATGGCGTCCTCGTCGTGCTCGACGACGATCACGGTGTTGCCGAGGTCGCGCAGGTTCTCGAGCGTTTCCAAGAGCCGGTCGTTGTCGCGCTGGTGGAGGCCGATCGAGGGCTCGTCGAGCACGTAGAGCACGCCCGTGAGGCCCGAGCCGATCTGCGAGGCGAGGCGGATGCGTTGGCTCTCGCCGCCCGAAAGGGTGCCGCTGTCCCGGGCAAGCGTCAGATAACCGAGCCCGACCTTGACCAGAAAGCCCAGCCGCTCGTTGATCTCCTTCAGGATGCGCTGGGCGATCGCCTGGTCCTTGGCCCGCAGTTTAGGCTCCAGTTCGCCGAACCAGCTTGCTGCCGCGGCGATCGACAGCTGGGTGATCTCGCCGATGTGCCGCGCGTCGATCTTGACCGCGAGCGCTTCCGGCTTCAGGCGGTGGCCGCCGCAGGCTTCGCAGGGAGCACTCGCGAGAAACCGGCCGAGTTCGTCCTTCAACCACGTGCTGTCGGTCTCGCGCCAGCGGCGCTCCAGATTGGGGATCACCCCCTCGAACGGCCGTTCCACCTCGTAGCCCCGGAGGCCGTCCTCGTAGCGCAGCGGGATCTTGGTCTTGCCGGAACCGTAGAGGATCACGTCCTGCACCTGCTCCGGCAGGTCACCCCAGGGTGTGGCGAGGGCGATGTCGAAGAAGGCGGCCAGGCTTTCCAGCGTCTGCGCGTAGTACTGCGCCGTCGAGTTGGCCCAGGGCTCGATCGCGCCGTCCTTCAGCGAGCGGCCGGGGTCGGGGACCACGAGGTCCGGGTCCATGTAGAGCTTGCGGCCGAGACCGTCGCAGGTGGGACAGGCGCCGAACGGGTTGTTGAAGGAAAAGAGCCGCGGCTCGATCTCGTCGATGGTGAAGCCCGAGACGGGGCAGGCGAAGCGGGCGGAGAGCACCACGCTGGTCCTGCTGTCGGCGTTCTCGACCGTGAGCAGGCCGTCGGAGAGTTCGAGCGCCGTCTCCACGCTGTCGGCAAGGCGGCCCGCGCTGTCGCCGTCCAGGACCAGCCGGTCGACCACCACGTCGATGTCGTGCTTCAGCTTCTTGTTCAAGGCGGGGACTTCGTCGATTTCGTAGAGTTCCCCGTCGACCTTGACGCGCTGGAAGCCGCGCCGCTGCAGATCGGCCAGCTCCTTGCGGTACTCGCCCTTGCGGCCGCGGACGATCGGCGCCAGCAGGTAGAGCCGCGCACCTTCGCCCTCCGCCATGATCCGGTCGACCATCTGCGAGACGGTCTGGCTCTCGATCGGCAGGCCGGTCGCGGGCGAGTAGGGCACGCCGACCCGCGCCCAGAGCAGGCGCATGTAGTCGTAGATCTCGGTCACCGTGGCGACCGTCGAGCGCGGATTGCGCGAGGTGGTCTTCTGTTCGATCGAGATCGCGGGCGACAGGCCGGTGATCTGGTCGACGTCCGGCTTCTGCATCAGTTCGAGGAACTGCCGCGCATAGGCGGACAGGCTCTCGACGTATTTGCGCTGGCCTTCGGCGTAGATGGTGTCGAAGGCGAGGCTGGACTTGCCCGAGCCGGAAAGGCCGGTGACGACCACCAGCCTGTGGCGGGGAATGTCGACGTCGACCGCCTTCAGGTTGTGCTCGCGGGCGCCGCGCACGCGGATGAAGTCGTCCATGATCGGGTCCGAAAGGAGGATGAACGAGCAATATGCCGCAGCGGTGCCGTGGCGACCAGGGGAGGTCGCCGATCGATCCTTCACGGCCGGTTCAGTGGCTCGCGGGCATCTCCTCGGGCCACATGTGGAAGGGGCGCATGCCATGCGAACCATTGCCTTCGCCGCGCTCGCGGCCCTCGCCTCGCTCGGGCTGCCGGGGACGGCTGCGGCGCTCGACCGGATGGAACTGGACATCGAGCTGCGGGTGCTCGGCATGCAGATCGGCGACGTCACCTTGACCAGCGATCTCGCCGAGGCCGCCATCACCAGCCGGATGGACGTGGCCACCCGCGGAATGGTCGAGCGGCTGACCGGCTTTCGCAGCGAGATCGAGGCCGCGGGGCGGTTCGGTGCGGGCGGCGACGTCCGGCCCGTGCGCTTCGCGAGCTTCTACGAGACCAAGCGCGAAACCCGCGAGGTGGACGTGCGCTACGGCGACGACGGCACCGTGGAGGGCCTCGCCACCTTCAAGCGCGGCGTGCCGACCGACGTCGACGTGCCGGAACACCTGCGCCACGGCACGCTCGATCCCCTTTCGGCATTGTTCACCATCCGCAGCTGGCTCGCCGAGGTGCGCGATGCGGGGCCGGCCGAACGGCGGCTCGAACTGTTCGACGGCCGCCGCCGCTACGACCTCGACGTCCGGCTGATCGAGCGGCGAGCGGCCTCCTTCGGCGGCGGTACGCCCGTGCTCGAGCTGATCCTGGATGTGATCCCGCTGGCCGGCTTCAACGAAAAGCCGGGCGAACGCAACGACCGTCGGCTGCACGTGCTGGTCAGCGACGACGACCTGCTCGTGCCGTTGGTCATCCGCACCGCGGTGGCGGACGGTCTCGACGCGCTCGCCCGCACCCGCCGCGTGTGCGCGGTCACGAGCGAGCGGACATGCCGCGACGTGGCCTACTGAGCGGCGCTCTGCCCGACCCGGCGCAGCACGGTCAGCACGGAGACGGCACCGACCAGGCGATCGTCGGGCCCGTCCGTCACCGGCATCCGCAGGGCACCGCCGCGCAGCAGCAGCAGCGCCTCGGTCAAGGGCGTCTTCGGGTGCACGGTCGGGATGTCGTGGTCGACGAAATCCGCCACCGGGCGATCCAGATAGGGCTTCAGCCGGGCGACCAGATCGTCGACCGTCTCGTCGGCGCTCGCGTCCGGATGGTCGCCGATGAACGCCCGGGCGTTGCGCGGCACCAGCATCTTGGCCAATTGCAGCGCGCTGATCTCGCCGACGAAGCGGTTCTGATCGTCGACCACCAGCAGCGCCTGCATGTGCCGGCTTGCCATCAACTCGATGGCTTCCCGCAGCTTGGCGGTGCGTTGGATCGCCGTTGGGCTCTCATGCATGATTTCCTGGACGTACACGACCCCTCCCGATCGCCGGAACCTTCGGCGCGGACTATGCAGCGGCCTGCCGCGCGCCGCAATTCGTCCTTCTAGCCATCAGCGAGCCATCAGCGATAGCCGCGAAAGCCCGCGAGCCGGTAGACGACCAGTTCCCGGCCGCGGTCGGCATGGGTCGGGATGGTTGCCCGCAACGCGAGTTCGTGTTCCCTGAAACGGGCCAGGATCGGCGCCGGATCGCCGCGGGTCAGCACCAGCAGAAAGCGAGCGTCCGGATCGTCGGGCATGGACGTGACAAGCTCGAAATGGTTGGTAACCCGGCCGCTCGGGTTCCAGGCCACCGATCGCTCGAGCGGCCAGCCGGTCCGTTGCAGGACGTTGGCCAATGGCATGCGCTCGGTCATCAGCAGGTGGCGGTCCGGCTCGGCGTAGAGCAGCGGGCCCACCTGATCGCCGATCGCGTCCATCCCGCGGAGCAGCCGGAACGGATCCCAGAGCCGGCTCCAGGGCGTGGGCTCGCGGGCATTCAGGCCCGCTGCCAGCACGATGGCGACGAACGCCACGAGATTGAGGCCGATCGTCCAGCGCGCGAGCCGTGCACGGCCCGTCTGCACCAGCCACGCGGCCACCGCGACGGCGAAGCCCAGATAGACCGGGGCGGCCCAGTTGGCGTTGGCCCGGTTCAGCCAGGCTTGCGCCGAGATCGCCAGCAGAAGCGGCAGACCGAGCCCCAGGAGCAGGCGAAAGCGCGGATCGCGCCAGATCGCCGGCCGGACCAGCAGCAGGACCACGATGACGAACGCGATCGGCCCGAACACGCCCGCCTGGGCGAGCAGGAACTCGCCCAGTTCCGCCGCGCGTTCCTCGAGCGATCGGGCCGTCTGGCCGAGGTCCGCATTTTCGCCCAGATGGAGGAGCGTGGGAAAGCCGTTGCGCGCGTTCCAGACGAGGTTCGGCGAAACGGCCACGAGCGCCGCGATGACCGCGAGCCCGACCCCGCGCCACGAGACGGCGCGCCGCCAATGCGGGTCGAAGGCGAGCAGGAGGGCCGCCGCGGGCAGCCACGCGATCATGGTGTACTTGCCGAGCAGGCCCGTGCCCAAGCCGAAGCCCAAAAGTGCCCACCAGTGCAGGTTCGCCTCAGGGACCGTCCGCGCCCGCACCAGGGCGAGGGTCGCGAGCGCCCAGCCGAACAACATCGGCGGGTCGGTCGAGGCGATCATCGACGAGACGCTGATCGCCGGCAGCGTCAGGTACAGGAGCGCCGCCAGCCAAGCGGTCGCGCGGTCGAACAGCGTCCGCGCGATGGCGAACAGGCAGAGCGCGATGAGCAGATGCAGGACGACCGACGGCAGGCGCACGGCCCAGGGCGCGTCGCCGAACACTTCGGTCGAGAGCCGTATCAGCCACGGCAGAAGCGGCGGCTTGGAGTAGTAGCCGCCGGCCCAGTGCTCGCCGTAGAGCCAGTATTGCGCCTCGTCGCCGGACAGGGGCAGCGGGTCGAGCCAGCCGTTGACCAGCAGGCGTGCCGCCGTGAGCGCCAGCACGAGGCCGAGCACCAGCCAGGGGCCGGGCCACGCGCTGCGGCTGCCGCTCATCGGCACGGTGAGGATTTGGCCGTCGGGCCAAAGGGCCCGACGGCCTTCGAGGCAGGCGTCACGGCGGGCCTAGAACGGGATGTCGTCGTCGAAGCCGCCCGACGGGCCGGAGCCGCCGCCCGTGTCGTAGTCGTCGCGCCGGCCGCCGCCCACCTGCCGCGACCCGCCCCCGGAGGGCCCCTCCATCATGCCGCCGCCCTCGTCGCGGCCACCCAACAGCACGAGTTCGCCGCGAAAGCGCCCCAGCACGACCTCGGTGGTGTAGCGCTCCTGGCCGTTCTGGTCGGTCCACTTGCGGGTCTGCAACTGCCCCTCGACGTAGACCGAGCGACCCTTGCGCAGGTAGCGCTCGGCGACGTCGGCGAGGTTCTCGTTGAAGATCACCACCCGATGCCACTCGGTCCGTTCCTGGGTGTCGCCGGTCTGCCGGTCGCGCCAGCGCTCCGACGTGGCGATACTCAGCTGGACGATCTTCTGGTTGTTCTGGCTCATCCGCACCTCGGGATCGCGCCCGAGATTGCCCACCAGGATCACCTTGTTGACGCTGCCGGCCATGGC
>JBMCMJ010000176.1:0-5810 GCA_048615135.1 Pseudomonadota bacterium | reverse complement strand
CTTGCGAGGACGCCCTGCGGGTCAGCCGGTGTTCGCGACCCGGCGGGCGGCGGCCCGTTCGACGGCGGCACGGCGCTCGACCAGCATCGGCCCGGCCTTGCGTTCGAAGGCCTCGACGACGGGAGCCGGCGCGGTCCGCGGTGAGCCGGCCGGGAATGGTGGTGACGGATCGTATTCCATGTAGAGCTGGATGGCCTGGGCGGTGGCGGGGTCGGTCAGTTGGGCGGCCAGCGCAAGGCCGAAATCGATGCCGGCGGTAACGCCGCCACCGGTCAGCCGGTTGCGGTCCACACAGACCCGGACCGCTTCGACCTCGGCGCCGAACGCCTCCAAAAATTCCTGCGACGCCCAGTGCGTCGTCGCGCGGTAGCCGTCGAGCAGGCCCGCGGCCCCGAGTACGAGCGCACCGGTACAGACCGAGGTCACGTAGCGCGCACCGGCCGCTTGGCGTCGCAGAAAGTCGAGAACGGCGTCGTCGTCGAGGAGCGCGTTCACGCCCGGGCCGCCCGGCACGCAGATGACGTCCAGCCGCGGGCACGCCTCCAGGGTTGTGGTGGGCAGGATGCGCAGGCCGACGTCACTCGTGACCGGCTCGGGCGTCTTCCAGATCAGATGGACGTCGGTGTCGGGGAGACGGGCGAAGACCTCGAAAGGGCCGGTGAGATCGAGTTGTGTCAGGCGCGGGAAGAGCATCAAGCCGATCTGCAGGCGGGTCGTGGTCATGGCGGGTCCTTCGTGGCCGAGCCGTCGCCGTTCAGAAAGGGTTGGTCGTCCTGGATCAGCTTGGTCAAGAACCGCTCGACCTCGCCGACGCGGCCGATGTGGCTGAGTTCCTCGTGAACCGAGAGCCAGAAGTCGCGCTTCACCATGGCGCCCGTGCCGAGGACGGGCAGCAGGCGATGGTCACGACCGGCGACGAAGGAGGGGAGCATCGCGATCCCCTGGCCGGCCAGGGCGGCGTGGTATTGCGCCACGAGGCTGCTGGAACGGAACACGACGCGCGGACGGCGGACGACGTCGGAGAGCCAACGGACGGCGGAAATCTGGACGAGATCGCCGATGTAGTCGACGAAATCGTGTGCCTCCAGGTCGGTCAGGCTGGTGGGCCTGCCCCGCTCCGCCAGATAGGCCGGGCTGGCGTACAGCCGGAGGGCGAACTCGCCGATCTTCTTGCAACAAAGGCGGTGGCCGTTCGGCCTGGGGAAGCTGATGAGGATGTCGGCCTCGCGTTTGGAGAGATTGATCCAGTTGGAGGCGGTGACGAGTTCGACGGTGATTTCGGGATGGGTGCGATTGAAGTCGACGAATCTGCCGGCGAGGTAGAGGCTGCCGAGCGCTTCCATGGTCCCGACGCGCACGGTACCGGACAGGCTCTTGCCGGCGCCGCCGAAGGTGTCGGCGATCGAGCGGGCCCGCGTTTCCATGGCCTCGGCGTGGATCAGCAGTTGCTGCCCGGCATCGGTCAGGACGAAGCCGCTCTTGCTGCGGCGGAACAACTTGCAATTCAGCTTGGCTTCGAGTTCGCGGACCCGGCGACCCACCGTCGTACTGTCGCTGCGCAGGCGCTTGGCCGCCGCGGCGAGTTGGCGATGCCGCGCGACCTCCAGGAAGTAGGTGACGTCGTTCCAGTTGAACAAGGACGCTACCGTTGGGCCGGCCAAGGACGTGAACTCGAGAGGGCTGGCGTTTCCCTTAGCCGGAAAATGCCGCGGACCAAAGACCGTCGGCGACACGCGCAGGGCGACCCCGGTCGTGCCGCCCGCCTTCGCGTCAGGCCAGCGCCCGATCGGGGTCCGGCGAGCGCTCGCCCGCCTGGACGTGGCGCTCGATCTCGCTCAGCGAATAGCGCCGCGGCGGACCTTCGCCCTGCCCCTGGAGAGCCAAGGGCTCGGTTCGTCGTGCATCCATCGACAGATGGAAGATGTCGAAGCGGTTGTAATAACCGACGACGTCGTGGAACTGCTTGGGCTCGACGCAGAGGGCGAGGTCGAGATCGGCGTAGACGAGGCCCTCCTCGCCGCTGCACGTGTCGCCGATCAGCTCGGCATTGGGACCGAGGATCATCGAAACGCCGCCCGGCGTCTCCCGCAGGATGCGGATCGCGTCGGTACCGAGCGGCGCCAGCGCCGCCTCGGCGGTGGCATCGAGGTGGGCGGCCGAAACGACGTTGAACACCTTGGCCTCGAACGCGTGCGCCCCGGCCCGGACGCGGATCGCCTGGGCCAAGTCGTAGCGACCGGCCTCGCTCGGCTCGCGGGTGGGCCAGGTCGGCGGATAGGTCGAGACGTGGACCTGCTCGCCCTGGGCCATCAGCGCGAACCGGGCCAGCGGGTTGGTGTTCTCGCCGCAGATCAGCATGCCGATGCGGCCGATCCCGGTGGCGGTGACCCTGAGACCCGCTGCGTCGCCATTGGCCCAGATCAGCTTCTCGAAGAAGGTCGGGACCAGCTTGCGATGGACGTTGAGCAGGCCACCGTCCGGGCCGATCAAGAGGTTGGTGTTCCAGAGACAGCCGACGCTCGCATCGGTCGCCTCGCTGATGCCGATCGAGACGTGCACGCCGTGCCGACGCGCGGCGAGACAGAGCCGTAGGACCTCGGGCCCGGGCACCTTGACGGACTGCGCCGCCAGACGGCGGAACAGGTCGTGCCCGCGGATCGGCGCCTGCAGGGCAGCCCACAGGGGAAAGCCCGGCACGAAGGATTCCGGAAAGGCCACGAGTTGCGCGCCCTTGCCGGCGGCCTCGGCGATCAGCGCCGTGGCCTTGTCGATCGTCCGGTCGGCATCGAGGAAAACGGGAGCGACATGCGCCGCACAGGCGCGGAAGCGGGGATAACGTTGCATGGTCGGGGTCCGATCGGCCGGCCGCCGGCCGCGCTGGGCGCAGCCGGCGGCGGCACACGGCTAGAGCGGATAGGTGCGGAAGTCGTAGCGGGGCGGCAGAGCGGCTGCGATCTCCTCTTTCGGGATCCGCTTGATCAGCTCGAACTCCCCGTTGCGCACCTGGCTGATGTAGTTGTCGAGGATACCGCTGTGATCCTCGGCCCTGAGGACCTTGGCACCCTGGGCGAAGGCGAGCGAATTCGCCATCTCCGCTCCCTCGAGGTACTCGATCACCGCTTGGTCGTCCTTCTTCGCGGTCCAGCCGGTGGCTTCGATCGCGGCCTTGAGCAGGAACAGGTTTTCCCACGGCTGCCAGGCATGGCTCTTGGCCATCACGCGGTCGGAGGTCAATTCACGGGCATGGACGTCGTCGATCTCCATGATCCGGTTGAACTCGCGGTGATATTCGTCGTCCTTGCTCGCCAGCGGCCGCGGGAAGTTCTCCAGGAAGTAGACCCCCTCGGCGGCACCGTCGATGTCGTCAGGCGCGATCGCCTCGATCGTGCCGGAGACGGAGTACATCTTCATCCGGTCGCCGATGCCCATCGCCTTCGCCTGAGTGTAGAACGCGACGGACAGGGCACCGAAGAACACCGAGAACAGCACCTCGGTCTCCTCGGGGATCTTGGCGAGGTAGGGGACGAGGTCACGGGCGTCGAGCGGCACCGAGATGGGCTCGTTGACGGTGCCCCCCAGGGCCTCGATGACGCGCTTGTGCTCCTGGTGGTGGCTGTGCCCCCAGGCGTAGTCGGGGAAGATCATCGTCCAGTTCTTCCCGAGGTTCTCGAACGCCCAGGGGGCACCGGCGCCGGACAGCGTGTAGGTATCGTTGCCGGTACGGAAGGCGTAGCGCGTGCCCTGGGAGCCGGTGGCCTCGGTCGCCTCGCCGGTGGAGAAGTAGATCGTCTTCAGTTCGGTGGCGACCGGGATCGAGGCGAGCATGATGCCCGAGTGAACCGAGCCGGTCACGAAGTCGGCCCGCTGGCGCTGGATCAGCGCCCGGAGCTTGCGCGCCCCGGCGGCCGGGTTCGATTCGGTATCCTCCGTGACCAGCCGCAGCTCGCGTCCGGCGATGCCGCCCGCCTCGTTGATGATCTCCGCCGCCTTGCGCGCGGCCTTGTCGTGCCAGTAGCCCCAGGACGAGAAGCCGCCGGTCAGCTCGGCGTGGTGGCCGATCGTGATCGGCCCCGAGGCCTTCGCGACCCTATCGCGGCCGAGGCCGAGATAGGCGGCACCGAAGGCACCGCCGGCCAGGGCGGTCTCCAGAAAGCTGCGACGGGTAGGCCTCGAGCGCATGCGCGTCTTCCTCTCGTGGCGGGTTGCGGGAGTGGGAGCGTCAGCCGGTCTCCAGGGCCAGGCCCAGATACCGGTGGACGATCTCGGGTCGGGCGCGGAGATCCGCCGACGTGCCGACGTGGGCGATGCGCCCCTTTTCCATCAGGTAGGTCCGCTGGCAGATGCGCAGTGCGGTCTTGACGTTCTGCTCCACCAGCAGAATCGAGACACCGCTGCGGTTGATCGACTGGATGGTCCTGCGGATCTCGGCCACCAGGATCGGCATGATCCCTTCCGTGGGCTCGTCGAGGATGATGAGCTTCGGCGCCATCATCAGGCAGCGGGCGATCGCCAGCATCTGCTGCTCGCCGCCGGACAGGGTCCCGCCGGCCTGGCCGATCCGCTCGCGCAGCCGCGGGAAGCGCGCGAACACCTCGTCGACGAGGTTCGGGTCCGGACGACCCTTGAGGCCGAGGAAGAGGTTCTCCTTGACCGACAGCAACGGAAAGATGCCGCGCCCCTGCGGCACGTAGCCGATGCCGAGGGCGGCGAGGCGATGCGCCGGGGTGCGGGTGACGTCCTGGCCGTCGAACAGGATACGCCCCGCCGAACGGGACATCAGCCCGAGGGTGGCCCGCAGCGTCGTCGTCTTGCCAACCCCGTTGCGGCCGAGCAGGCTGACGGCCTCGCCGGCGCCGACGCGCAGGTTCACCCCCTGCAGGACGTGGATCTTGCCGTAGTGCGCATGCAGATCGGCGATCTCGAGGACGGCAGCGCGGTCGGCCATGTGGTCGGCTCCCTCAGCCATGGGCCAGCCCGGCCGGCGATGCCGGGTCGTCGTCCGCATCGTCGTCGTCGAAGCCCAGATAGGCTTCGCGCACCGCCTGGTCGTCGGCGATTTCGCCGGGCGTGCCCTGGGCGAGGATCCGGCCGTGCGCCATGACGGTGATGTCGTCCGCGGCGTCGAACACCACCTCCATGTCGTGTTCGATCAGGATCACGTTCACCACCTTCGACAACTCGACGATCTTGGCCACCGTTCGCCGGGTTTCCGTGGGGCTCATGCCGCAGATCGGCTCGTCGAGGAGCAGCAGTTCGGGGTCGCTCGCGAGCGCCATGCCGATCTCGAGCAGGGCCACGTCGCCGTAGGAGAGCGTATTGGCGGAGCGGCGGCGGAGGTCCGCGAGCCCGACCTCCTCGACGATGCGCTCCACCTTCGCTGCCGTTTCCTTGAAGCCGGCGGCGGGTTTGAACGGGTGCCAGATCGCCTCCTTGGCCTGGGCGGCGATCCACACGTTTTCCTCGACCGAGAGCGCGTTGAACACGGACTTGATCTGCAGCGTCCGGGCGATCCCCAGGCGGGCGATGCGATGCGGCTTGAGACCCGTGATGTCGCGGCCGTGGAACAGGATGCGCCCGGCGGAGGGCTTGAGACGGCCGGAGATCAGGTTGAAGAAGGTGGTCTTACCGGCACCGTTCGGGCCGATGATCGCATGCAGCCGGCCGCTCCGCGCGAGGCTGAACGAGACCCCGTCGACCGCAGCAAGGCCGCCGAAGCGCTTGAACAGATCGATGGTCTCCAGCGCCGGCACGGCACCACCGCTCATCGCCGCGTCTCCGCGACCGCCTCGCCCTCGCCCTCGCCCTCGCCC
>JBMCMJ010000175.1:0-5814 GCA_048615135.1 Pseudomonadota bacterium | reverse complement strand
CGCGGGGACGGCCATCGGCGCTGCCGCCAGCTACACCATCACACGGGACGTGACCCATCTTCACCCTGCCGCGCGGCGTCGCCTCGCTCAACTCGTCGGAACTGCCGCGCGAGTTGATGATGGACGGCGCCGTCATCTCCACCCTGCCGATCATGGCGATCTTCTCCTTGCTCGAGCGCTCCATGGTGCAGGGCCTCACCTGCGGCGCCGTCAAGGGCTGATCTCGATGACCGACCTCGACGACCGGGCCATGGCCATCCTGCAAGCCAACGACCGCGGCGGCTACACCTTGCCGACCGCCCGGCTCTACCCCTGTCAGTGGAACGGGGATTCCGCCTTCGCCGCCCTCGACCTGGACCGGGCATGGCGCGAGCTCGAGACGCTGGTCGAGGGCCAATGGCCGAACGGGATGATCCCGCACATCGTCTTGCGCCGCGACGATCCCGACGACTTCCCAAAGCCTTCGGTGCCTGCGCCGACCGCGATCTCCTGGCGCTCGCGGAGGCGCCCGGCTGATCCGCACCAGCGGCTTTTTCGAGTATTCCGATCCCCTCGACGGCGCCGGCTGCGGCGGCAATCGGTTCACCTGGACTGCCGCCATCCGGCTCGCCTGGGCGCGGAGGGAGGACCGATGGGTGCCATCCGGCTCGAAGCGCTGGAGGAGTGGTTCGACGCGGTCCCGGTCATCAAGGGGGTCGACCTGGAGATTCGGAACGGCGCGTTCGTCGTGTTCGTCGGCCCCTGCGGCTGCGGCAAGTCGACCCTGCTGCGACTGATCGCCGGCCTCGAGGACGTCTCGCGCGGCGTCATCCGCATCGACGGGCGCGACGTCAGCGCCGAACCGCCGGGGCGGGCGCGGCCTCGCCATGGTGTTTCGGTCCTACGCGCTCTACCCGCGCCTGACGGTCGCGGAAAACCTCGGCTTTGCGCTGAAGACGACGGGCGCTGTGCGGCGAGATGCGCTACGCGATCGCCAAGCTCCGCCAGAGCCTGAATGCGACCATGATCTACGTCACCCACGACCAGGTCGAGGCGATGACGCTCGCCGACCGGATCGTGGTGCTGCAGGGGGCGTGATCGAACAGGTCGGCAGCCCGCGGATGAACCTCGCCCCGGTCCGCCCGACGGCCGAGGGCCCGGATCTCGCGGGGCGCATCCTGTCGCTCCGAGCAGGTGCCGCCGCCGCGACGCTGGGCGTGCGGTCAGAACACATCCGCCTCACCGCCGCCGCCGAAGGCCGGCTCTCCGGCAAGGTCGAGGTGTTCGAGGATCTGGGCGCCGACGCCGTGGTGTTCGTCGCCTGCGAGGATGTGGGCTTGATGACCGGGCGCGAGGCCGACACCACGCCCGTCCGGATCGGCGAGCCGGTCGGGCTCGACGTCCCGCTGGAGGGCATGCGGCTGTTCGACCGGACGGGCGAGCGCGCCGATCGCCGAGCCGCCGCCCGGCGGCCTGTGACGGAAAGCGGATTGACTGGGCCGCGCGTTGGCGTAGCGCTCCCCGCAACACGACACTGGGGCCGGGCTCCTCCGCCCGGCCTTCGCTTGCTCCGGAGAGATGCGGCCGATGTTTGCGCGAATCCTGCCGTCCGGATCGGATCGTTGGCGGCGCGGGCTCGCGCTCGCCCTCCTCGTGCCGCTGCTCGCCGCGTGCGACGAGGCGGTCGAACCGCAAGCGGAGCCGATCCGCCCGGTCCGCGTCGTCACGGTCGAACGTCAGACCGGGGGCGAGACGGCGAGCCTGACGGGGACGCTGCGCGCCGCCGAGGAGGCCCAACTCGCCTTCCGCACGAGCGGACGGATCGTCGAGCTGAACGTCAATCTCGGTGACCGCGTGGTCCAGGGCCAGCCGATCGGCCGGCTGGAGGACGAGACGCAGCGCAATGCCGTGCAGGCGGCCCGCGCCGATCTGCGGGCGGCGATGGGCGAGTTGGAGCGGACCACGGTCGACTTCGAGCGGCAGGAAACGCTCCTCGAGCGCGGCTTCACCACCCGCGTGCGCTACGATCAGGCCCTGCAGGCGATGCGCGTGGCGCAGTCCTGGGTCGACAGCGCCGAAGCCCAACTCGCCATCGCCGAGGAGCAACTGGCCTTCACCACCCTCGCGGCCGACGCGCCGGGGGTGGTCACGCTGCGGGCGGTGGAGCCGGGCGAGGTGGTGGGCGCCGGGCAGATGGTCGTCTCGCTCGCCCGCGACGGCGGGATCGATGCCGTGTTCGACGTTCCCGAGCGGATCATGCAGTCGGCGCCGCCGAACCCGGCCATCACCGTCCGCTTGGCGAGCGATCGCTCCGTCGAGGCGCCGGGCCGGGTGCGCGAGGTCGCGCCGCAGGCCGATCCCGTCACCCGCACCTTCGAGGTGCGGGTCGGGCTCGCCGATGCGCCTTCGGCCATGCGGCTCGGCTCGACCGTGATCGGCGCCATGCCCCTCGACTCGGGCAGCGGCATCGCCCTGCCGGCCGCAGCCCTCAGCAGCCGCGACGGCGCACCCGCCGTGTTCGTGGTCGACCCGGCCACGGGCGTGGTCGAGTTGCGCCCGGTCGAGCTGGCGAGCTTCGATCTCGCCGAGGTGGTGGTCGAGCACGGCCTCGTCGAGGGTGAGGTGGTGGTCACGGCGGGCGTGCAGGCGCTCCGCCCCGGTCAGGTCGTGCGCGTCACGGGTGCCGGCTCGTGAGCGGCTTCAATCTCTCCGCCTGGGCGCTGCAGAACCGCTCGCTGACCATCTTCTTGATGCTGGCCGTGCTGGTCTCCGGCACGCTGTCGTTCTTCGAGTTGGGCCGCGACGAGGATCCGCCCTTCACCATCCGCACCATGGTCGTCTTCGCCGGCTGGCCGGGTGCCACGATCGACGACACGCTTTTGCAGGTCACCGAGCGCCTCGAGCGCACGCTCCAGGAGGTGGACAATCTCGACTACCTGGAGAGCTACACCCAGGCCGGCGAGACGGTGATCTTCGTCCATCTCGACGGTGCCACCTCGGGCCGCGAGGTCGAGGATACCTGGTATCAGGTCCGAAAGCGCGTCGGCGACATGCGGCACAGCCTGCCCGAGGGCGTGGTCGGCCCCGGCTTCGACGACGAGTTCGGCGACGTCTTCGGGATCATCTACGGCTTCACCGCCGACGGCTTCTCGATGCGCGAACTGCGCGACACGGTGGAAAACATCCGCTCCGAGCTGCTGCTCGTGCCGGACGTGCAGCAGATCGAGCTCCTGGGCGCCCAGGACGAGGCGGTATTCGTCGAGTTCGACGCCGCTCGCCTCGCCGGGCTCGGCTTCCAGCCCGGCCAGCTGATCCAGGCGCTGCAGGCGCAGAACCTCGTGCGGCCGGCGGGCATCCTGCGCACCGGCACCGAGAACGTGGCACTCCAGGTCTCGGGCGCCTTCGAGTCCGAGCGCGACCTGCTCGATGTTACCTTCACCATCGGCGAGCGCCGGCTGCGGCTGGAAGACGTCGCGACCATCCGCCGGGGCTTCGTCGACCCGCCGCAGCCGCTCTTCCATGTCAATGGCGAGCCGGCGATCGGGCTTGCCATCGCCATGCGCGAAGGCGGCGACGTGCTCGAGCTCGGCGAGAATGTCCGCGCACGGATGGCGGCGATCACCGCCGATCTGCCGATCGGCATCGAGCCGATCCTGGTGGCGGACCAGCCGGCCACGGTCGGCGTGGCGATCGGGGAGTTCACCGAATCGCTCTGGCAGGCGATCGCGATCGTGCTGGTCGTCAGCTTCGTCGCCCTCGGCGTACGGGCCGGGCTGGTCGTCGCCATCGCCATCCCGCTGACCCTGGCTGCGGTGATGGTGACGATGGACATCGTGAACATCGATCTGCAGCGGATCTCGCTGGGTGCGCTGATCATCGCGCTCGCTTTGCTCGTCGACGACGCGATGACCACGGTCGATGCCATGTCGAGGCGGCTTGCCGCGGGCGACGACATGCTCACCGCCGGCAGCTACGCCTATTCGACGCTCGCCTTCGCCATGCTGACCGGCACGCTCGTGACCATCGCGGGCTTCGTGCCGATCGGCTTCGCCCAGAGCACGGCCGGCGAGTACACCTTCTCGATCTTCGCGGTCGTCGGGATCGCGCTGATCGCCTCGTGGCTGGTGGCGGTCCTGTTCGCGCCCCTGGTCGGCACGCTGTTGCTCCGTGCGCCGAAGGCCGGTTCCGGCGACCAGCCGAACGCGGTGCTGCGCGCCTATCGGGGCCTCTTGAGCCTCGCCATCCGGCTGCGCTGGCTAACCATCGGGATCACCCTCGCCGCATTCGTCGGCGCGGTTCTGGCCCTGCCGCTGGTGCCCCGCCAGTTCTTCCCGCCGTCCGACCGGGTCGAACTGCTGGTCGACCTGCAGCTTCCGCAGAACGCCTCGATCCATCAGACCCGCCAGGCGGTCGACCGCTTCGAGGCAGCCCTTGGCGAGCAGGAGGGTATCGCGCACTGGTCGACGCATATCGGCCGGGGTGCCATCCGCTTCTACCTGCCGCTCGACGTGCAGTTGCCCAACGACTTCTTCGCCCAGACCGTGATCGTCACCGACAGCATCGCCGATCGCGAGCGGCTGCAGCCGCTGCTCGAGAACCTGCTCGCCGAGGCGTTCCCCGAGGTGGTGGGCAGGGTCTATCCGCTCGAACTCGGCCCGCCGGTCGGCTGGCCGGTGCAATACCGGGTGAGCGGGCCGGACCTCGACGAGGTGCGCAACATCGCCCGCGATGTGGCAGCGGCGATGGCCGCGGCCGGTGATCTGGAGCGGATCAACTTCGAGTGGATGGAGCCCGCGCGCGAGATCCGCATCGTCGTCGACCAGGACGAGGTGCGCCGGCTGGGGCTGAGCACCAGTGCCGTGGCGAGCCTGCTGAACACCACCGTCGCCGGCACCACGGTCACCCGGATCCGCGACGACATCTACCTCGTGCCGGTCATCGTCCGCGAGGCGGGCGGGCCGACGCTCACCCCGGCGACCCTCAGAAACCTGCAGATCAACCTCGCCGACGGCCGCTCCGTGCCGCTCTCGCAGCTGGCGAACCTGGAGTACGTCCAGAGCCCGCCGCTGGTCTGGCGCCGCGACCGGGTGCCGACCCTGACGGTGCAGGCCGACGTCGCGCCGGGCGTGCTGCCCGACACCGTCGTGCAGCGGCTGGAGCCTTCGATGACGGCACTCGCGGCCGGTCTGCCGGCGGGCTACGCCCTGGAGGTCGGCGGCACGGTCGAGGAAAGCGCCGCCTCGCAGGCCTCGGTCTTCGCGGTGGTGCCGGTCATGCTGCTCTTGATGCTGACCTTCCTCATGTTCCAGCTGAAGAGCTTCCAGCGCCTCGTGCTGGTGCTGAGCGTCGTCCCGCTCGGGCTGATCGGCGTCGTCGCGGCGCTGCTCGCGGGCGGCCAGCCACTGGGATTCGTCGCCATCCTCGGCATCCTCGCCCTGATCGGCATGATCGCCAAGAACGCGGTCATCCTGATCGAGCAGATCGAGGGCGAAAGGCGCGCCGGCAAGGACGTGCACAGCGCCGTGCTGGACGCCAGCAGCTCGCGCTTTCGCCCGATCATGCTGACCGCCCTCTCGACGGTGCTGGGCCTGATCCCGATCGCCTTCACGGTGTTCTGGGGCGCGATGGCCTTCGCCATCATGGGCGGCCTGCTGGTGGCCTCGCTCTTGACCCTCGTCTTCCTGCCGACCCTCTACGTGACGTGGTTCGACGCCCGCCGAAAGCCTCCGACGGCGCCCGCCCGATCCCGCCCCGCATCGACCGGGGCTGCGGGATCTACCTGATCTCCTGCAGGACCTCGAAGCCCTCGAAGCGGGGATGGCCGTCGTAGAGGCC
>JBMCMJ010000174.1:0-5837 GCA_048615135.1 Pseudomonadota bacterium | reverse complement strand
CACATGATGGTCACCCCCGACGCGCTGGAATGGACCGGCATCGGCTCGATGGCGGCACCTGCCGAGATGGCCGTGATCGAAGGCGACCTGAGCGCCGAGGAGCCCTTCACCTTCCGGCTGCGCCTGCCCGACGGCTACGAGATCCGGCCGCACGTGCACCCGGCCTACGAGCGGGTGACGGTGCTCCAGGGCACGTTCCACTTCGCCCATGGCGAGGACTTCGACCGCGACGCGACGACCCGCCTGCCCGAGGGCAGCGTCGCCATCATGGCACCGGGCGAGCCGATGTTCGGCTATGCCGAGGGCGACGTCGTCATCCAGCTCCACGGCACCGGCCCCTGGGGCATCACCTACATCGATCCGGCGGACGATCCCCGTTCGGACGCCTGACCGGGGTTGCGCAAGCCGCCCGGCCGGGCCGATCAGGCTCGGCGCGGGCCGAGAAGGATGATCGCGGCGCCGGCGAGGCCGATGCCGGCGCCACACGTATTCCCGCATGCTCGCTGCTTTCGGTTTTTGGGCAAGAGTTTCGTCTGGACATGCGTGCAGCGACGGTTGCGCATTCGGCCAGGGCGAATTGTGTATCGTGAAGATCGAAGGATTTCGTCTACTTCGGGTATCGATGCCGGCACCTGCGTCACCAGGACTCCATGCCGTGCTACCGACCCCGCAAATCGACAGGACGAAAGCCGCCGTTCGTGAGTAGAACGGCGATCCCGGCGCTGGCTGCGGTCACGGACGCTGCGAGGACGCCGAGCTTCGCCGAGCCGACCATCGTTGGCGCGAACGCCAGTTCGGCGATGAACAGCGACATCGTGAAGCCGATGCCGGTCAGGAGGCTGCCGCCGATCAAGAGGGGCCATTGCCCGGCTGGCATCGGCCGCGCCACACCCAGGCGGATCGCGAGCCAACAGAAGCCAATCACCCCAACGGGCTTGCCCAGCACCAGTCCGAGGAACGTAGCGAACGCGACCGGAGCGAACATGTCCGCAGCCGCGACCGGCACCCCGGCATTGGCGAGCGCGAACAGCGGCATGACCAAGAAGCCCACCCATGGGTGAAGGCCGAATTCCAGTCGTTCGAGCGGGGCTAGGTTCTCGTTGATCGCAATGCCCGCACGGACGAGATCGGAACGCCCCCTGGGCTCGCCGCTCGGCGCGTTGCCGCGCGGATGCGCCAGCAGATGGGCGAGGATGGCGTTGAGCCGCTGGTCCACCACCCAGGGCCGCGCCGGCGTCATCAGCCCGAGAACGACACCGACGACGGTCGGATGAATGCCCGATGCGTGGGCGCAGAACCAGATCGTGACACCGAGTACCGCGAACACCGGAACGCTCCGGACACCGGCGCGCGCGGCGACCGCTACGGCCACGAGGCCGAGGACGACGAGCACGAACGCACCCCAGCTGACGCTTTCGGTGTAGGCGACCGCAACGACGAGGATCGCACCGATGTCGTCGAACACCGCGAGCGAGAGCAGGAACACCCGCAGCCAAGGGGGCAGGCGCTTGCCCAGGAGCGCCATGCAGCCGACGACGAGTGCGGTATCGGTGGCCATGACGGTGCCCCAGCCGCCAGCACCATCGGCATCGCCGAGCACCACGAGGAAGACCGCGACGGGGACGACCATGCCGCCGAGCGATCCGGCGAACGGCAGGACGGCCATGCGCCACTGCCGCAACTCCCCGAGGCTCAGCTCGCGCTTCAGCTCCAGGGCGACAAGGAAGAAGAACAGCGTCAGCAGTCCCTCGTTGATCCAGTGCCGCAGCGAACGTGTGAAGTCGAGCGTGCCGATCGTGAGCCCGACAGGCGTTTCCCAGATCGCGAGGAAGCTTTCCGACCAGGGCGAGTTGGCGAGGGCGATAGCGGTCGATGCGGCGAGCAGGAGGGCTGCGCCCGCGGCACTATGGATGCGCAGAAAGCGGGCCAGCGGCGCTGTCAGCCGATCGGCGAATTCGACGGGCAGCTGGCGGTCCGAGTCAGGCACCGAACCGCCTCCTCCTCGCGGGTGGGCCGGCGCCAGGGGCCATGGGGACGATGCCCGGGTGCGCAGGAGGTTCGGTTCGACGTGACATCCGATCGCTTCGCCCCCGCCAAGGCAAGCGCGGGCTCAGCCCGTCATCACCGCGACGAGGGCCGCGATGTCGAGGGTGGCGAAGGTGGTGAAGCTGTCGGAGACGGCGTAGGGAAGGATGATCCGCTCGTCGTGGCGCATGGCACCGCAGGTGTAGACGACGTTCGGCACGTAGCCGCCCCGCGCGGCGGGCTCCGGGCGGACCAGCGGCTCCTGGCAGCGGCCGAGCACACGCCTCGGATCTTCCTTGTCGAGCAACACGGCACCGATGGCGTAGCGCCGGACCGCGCCGACGCCATGGGTCAGGACGAGCCAGCCTTCGTCGAGCTCGATGGGGGCACCGCAATTGCCGATCTGGACGAACTCCCACGGGAACTTCGGCGTCACGATCGCCGTCCCGCCCTCCCAGGCGCAGAGGTCGTCGGAAAGGATCAGGTACAGGTTCTCGTTGTCCTGGCGGCCGATCATCGCGTAGCGGCCGTCGATCCGCCGCGGGAACAGGGCCATGCCTTTGTTGAGGGTGGCCGAACCGTGCAGCGGAGCCATCCGGAAGGTGCGGAAGTCGCTCGTCGTCAGCAGTTCGGAGCGGATCCCGCGCCCGCTGTAGGCCGTGTAGGTCGCGTGGTAGGTCGTCCGGCCCTGGTCGTCGAAGGCGACGAAGCGGGCATCCTCGATCCCGTTCGCCTGCGCGTCGGTCACCGGTGCCAGGACCCGCTCGCTGATGTCCTGGTCGCCGTCGAACGCGACGTCGACGGCGTCACCATGCGGCCCCGAACGGCGCTCGACGACCCGCGCGACGGCAGCGAGGTGGGCCGCCGGCTCGACGCTGACCGTGCCGTCGGCGGCCACCATGCAGGTGCGGAACGTCAAGGAGGAGACGTGCCCCTCGCCGACGGCGCGCAGGCTCAGTACGCAGCGACACTCGCCGACCGCCACGCCCGTCTGGTCGGGATGGGGCACGATGCTGGGGTTGAACAGGGCGGCCGCCTCGAACGCGTATTCGTTCAGGAAGTAGGCGCCGACCAGTTGCCGCTGCAGTCGCCCGAACACCGGATGCTCGGCCAGTGCCGGCTCCATCTCGTCGGCCCGCGCTTCGAAGGTCTGCAAGAGGTTGCGATGGCGCCCTTCGAAGCTGGCGATCACCTCGGCGAGCTGGTCGTGCACGGTCTCGGCCGACAGGGCCAGCACCCGGTCGACGATGTGGTTGGCCCTCGTCTTGTCGAGGGGCTCGAGGTCGCGCGGTTCGGTCGCTGGCCGAAACGGCCGAACGACCACTCGCGCCGGATCCGGCCGGAGTTGCAGGGCTTGCTGGGTCAACAACGGATTGTGCGACAAACTGGCCTCGGAGGATGGAGGGGCAAGGTTCAATTGGCGGCGAGGTGCAGCGCGGCTCGCGGTGGCCGGTCGGGGTGTACGTCACGCTCGTGCGCCAGTCGGCGCAACTCGGCGAGGCCGGTGAGAAAGGCGAGGACCGATTCGGCGCCGCGGTTCTCGTTGGCTCGGCCGGGATGCAGCCCGTCGCGACAGCTTCCGGTCGCGACGTCGACCAGCGGAACGGCGAGGTCGTTGTGACCGAGAAACCAGGCGAAGGCGCGGTGCGCCTCCGCCAGCCAAGCCGCGTCGCCATCCGCGTGAAAGGCGCAGACGCAGGCGGCGATCGCGGCTGCGGCTTCGACGGGTTGCTGATCGAACGGCTCGGGCGGTGACTTGTCCTCGTCGCCGAACCCCGCGGTTCCGACCGGGCGAAAGCAGCCCGTGGGCCCGGTCTGTACCGCCATCAGCCAGCGCAGGGAACGAAGGCCGGCGGCGACGTAGGCAGGCTCCGCCAGGGCGGTGCCGGTTACGAGCAGGGCCTGGGACAGGCGGGCATTGTCGTAGGCGAGCCCGGTCTCGAACCAGACCCACTTCGGGGTTTCGACGGCAGCCAGGAGCGCCATCAGCCGTTCGGCGAGCCGTCGTCGAAGCTCGGTTGCGACCTCGTCACCGGTGGCGGCAGCGTCGGAGCCGTGAAGACCCAGGAGGGTGAAGGCCCAAGCCCGCGGCGAGGTGAAGCCCGCCGCCGCCGGCAGCGCCGCTTCGAACAACGCCGCTGCCCAGGCCCGGCGCACCGGGCAGAGATCGCCCCCGGCGCAGACCCCGAGCGCCCAGAGGGCGCGGCCGTGGCTGTCCTCGGAGCCGCTCGCCTCCAGCCAGCGCCGATCGAAGCTCATGAAATTGCGAAAGCGGCCGGTCTCCGGGTTCCAGGCGTGCTGGACGAAGGCGGCGGAGGCGACGGTCAGCCGCGACGGCAACGGCGCATCGCCGGCCAACTCCAACGCCGCATCGAGGAGCAGGGCGCGGGCGTTATCGTCGACGCAGTAGCCGTGGGCGCGGTCGGGCAGGTCGTGCAGCGCGTGCTGGAAGAGGCCCGTGTCGTCGTACATGGCGACGAGGTGATCGATCGCCGGTTCCGGCAACTCCGGCGGCGCCGGATCGGCGGTCTTGCGGTCGACCGTAGCCACCACCCGCGGGCGGCGGCGTGATGCGTCGAACACGGCGCGGTAGCGAAGCGCCGCGCACGACCAGGTCATCGATCGACTGTGGGCGTAGGCCTCGGCCCGGAGCGCATCGCGCCGTACCTCGTCGGTCAACAGCGCCGCGATCTCGCGCCCCAACGCCGCGACATCGCCGACGGGAACCAGAACGCCGCGACCCTCGGCCAGCAGTTCCCGGGCGTGCGCGTAGGGGGTCGAGACCACCGCCTTGCCGAGCCCGAAGCTGTAGGCCAGCGTGCCCGAGGTCATCTGCGCCAGATCGCGATAGGGCGTGACGTAGACGTCGCACATCGCGATGTGCTGGAGCAGCGTTGCCTGGTCCAAGAAGCAGTCGATGAAGACGACGTGGTCGGCAACCCCGAGCGCTTCGGCGCGGGCCTTCAGGCCCTCGCGGTAGGTCTCGCCGCGCTCGCGCAGCAAATGCGGATGGGTCGCCCCGAGTACCACGTAAACGGCGTCCGGGCGTGCGGCGAGAATGGCCGGCATGGCGTCGATCAGCGCCTCGATCCCCTTGTTCGGCGACAGAAGACCGAAAGTGAGGACGACGGCCCGGCCGGCGAAGCCCAGCTCGGCTTTGGCCGCGTCGGGTGCCACGAAGGGGAAGGCTGGGATGCCGTGCGGGATGACGGCGATCTTGGCATCGGGCACGGCGTAGACGCGGCGCAGGAGGCGGCGCCCATGCTCGGCCATGACCACGACCGTGGTCGAGGCTCGGACGATACCCTGCAAGACCCGCCGTTGGGCGTCGTCGGGCGCCTCCAGCACGGTGTGCAGCGTCGTCACCACCGGCACCTCGAGGTGCGCGAGCAGGTCGAGAATGCGTGCTCCCGCCGGCCCGCCGAAGATGCCGAACTCGTGCTGCAGACAGACGACATCGAAGCCGCCGGCGTTGAGGTAGTCGGCCGCGAGACGATAATCCTCGGGTGTATCCTGGTGGATGTCGAAGGCGACGGTAGCCGGATAGGCATAGGCTTGGCCCGGATCCGTCATGGCGACGATTGCGGTAGAGAGACGAGGCTCCGAACTTCGGATCGCCTGCTGCAGGTCGCTGGTGAAGGTGGCGATGCCGCAGCGGCGGGGCAGCGAATTACCGATGAAGGCCACGCGCCGAACGCCGGCAAGCCGCGGCCGGATCACGCGGGGTGCGGTGTTGTCCTGCCGTTGACGGGCGGCGTCGTGGGCCAGCGGCTGATCGGCGGGCCGTTGGCCGGTTTCCATGGTCTCCATGC
>JBMCMJ010000173.1:0-5850 GCA_048615135.1 Pseudomonadota bacterium | reverse complement strand
CGTGATCGCGCTTGACAGATCGGATGCGGCTCTCCCAGATTGTGCACAAAATGGGAGGTGGGCATGCAAAAACTCGTCATCGAGGTGCGCGTCAACGAATACGCGATGCGCGACGAGAACCCGAACGTGCCCTGGACGCCCGAAGAGATCGCCGCCGACGCTGCCGCCTGCGAGGCCGAAGGGGCTTCGATCGTGCACTTCCACGCCCGCAAGGCGGACGGCTCGCCGGCCCACGACACCGAGACCTATGCCGAGGTCATCCGCCGGATCCGCGACCGTTCGGCGGTCCTGCTTCATCCCACCCTCGGCCAGATCACGGTGGCGGGCACCGAATCGCGGCTGCGCCACATCAAGGATTTGGCCGCGGACGCGGCGCTGCGGCCGGAGCTGGCGTCGGTCGACCTCGGCAGCACCAACATCGACCGCTACGACGCGGCTCGGCGGGCCTTTCGCAGCACCGACGGCTCCTACGTCAACACCGTCGGCACGCTCGTCTCGTTCCTGCGCACCTTCGCCGAACTGGGTGTGCGGCCGGCGGTCGCCTGCTGGGCCGTGCCCTTCGTGCGGACGCTCGAGCCCTTCTTCGACATGGGCCTGCTGCCGACACCCACCTGGGTGATCCTGGTCCATACCGGCGACGGCGTCATGGCCGGCCACCCGCCGACGCCCGCGGGGCTCCGCGCCTTTCTCGACTTCCTGCCGGCCGACCGGCCGATCGCTTGGACGGTGGCGAGCAAGCCCGGAAACCTGTTCGCCAATGCGGCGCAGGCGATCCAACTCGGCGGCCATGTCTCCATCGGCATCGGCGACCACGACTATGCCGAATTGGGCGCACCGACCAATGCCGAACTCGTCCGCCGCGTCGTCCACTTGGCGCGGTCGATGGGCCGCGAGGTCGCCACCCCGGCCGAGACCCGCGCGCTGCTCGAATTGTCCTGACCCCACGACGCGATCACGGGAGGAACCGATGAACCTGTTTCGCTGCACCACCGCCGTCGCCCTGAGCCTGCCCCTGTGGGCCGGTCCGGTGGCGGCCGACACCATCACGTGGCGAATGCAGTCGCTGATGCCCGCCGGGACCAGCGCCAACCAGGCGTTCGAGCGCTTCGCCGAGCGCGTCGAGGTGATATCGGACGGCCGGCTGACCATCGACGTCCTGCCGACCGACGCCGTCGTGCAGTCGGACGAGACCCTCGACGCCATCGGCCAGGGCATTCTCGACGGACATTTCGGCTCGGTCGGCTACTTCGCCGGCAACGATCCGGCCTTTGCCGTCCTCGGGCATTTCGTCGCCGGCTACGACACGCCCGAACAGTTCCGCATGTTCTACGAGATCGGCGGCGGCGTCGAACTCGCCCGCGAACTCTACGCCGAGTACAACGTGCACTTCGTCGGCGCCGCGTTCTGGCAGGGGGAAGCCATCCCGTCGCGCGTCCGCCTCGCCGGTGTCGACGATTTCGACGGGATCAAGATCCGCGCCCCCGGCGGCGTGATCGGGCGTGTCTTCTCGGAGATGGGGGCCAGCATCGTGACGCTGCCCGGCAGCGAGGTGTTCCAGGCGCTCAGCTCCGGCGTGGTCGACGCCACCGACTACAGCACCCTCGGGCAGAACGCGCAGGTCGGGCTGCACGACCATGCCAAGTTCACGATCTTTCCGAGCATCACCTCCATGCCGGCGACGGACATTTCGGTGAACGCCGACCGCTGGGCGGCCCTGCCCGACGACCTGAAGGCCATCGTCGAAGCCTCGGCCGCCATCTTCGCCTCCGATCTCGCGGCGGTCACCTTCCTGGACGACCAGCAGGCGGTCCCCGCCCTAGAGGCGCAGGGCGTCGAATTCCTGAACTGGTCGCCCGAGGAACGCCGCAAGCTGCGGACCATCGCCGCCGAGGAGATGCGCGCCTTCGCCGAGCAGGGTGAACTCGCCCAGCGGGCCTACGACGCGCACATCGCCTTCATGCGCAGGATCAACCTGCTCTGACACGGGACCTGCCGGCCGGAGGCGCTCCGGCCGGCGGGCGCCCTGGCACGAGGGGACCGACGTGCTCACCGTCGTCGACCGAATCTCCCTGGCTGCGGGTGCGGTGGCCGCCCTGACCGTCGTGCCCGCGATCCTGCTTTCCGCCTACGAGGTGCTGGCGCGCTACCTCTTCGACAGCCCGACGCTCTGGGTCTTTCCCACCGTCATCGCGCTGTGTGCCACCTCGTTCGTGCTCGCCGGCAGCTACGTCCTGCAGCGGCGCGAGCTGATCCGGGTGACGGTGGTCTACGATCGCTTCGGGCCCCGCACCCGGCGCGTGGTCGACGTGGCTTCGGCCCTGGCCGAGGTGTTCTGGGGGGGCATCCTCACCTACGCCGCGGGTCTCCAGGCCTATGGCTCGGTGTTCCGCGTGCGCGGCGGCGTCTGGTCGCCGGAGCGGCTGTCCGGTGCCTGGTCGGTCCCGATCCCCGCCGTCGTGCGCACGGTCCTGTTCCTCGCCTGCGTCCTCTTTCTCCTCCAGGCGATCGTCAACCTCGCGCGCGACCTCGGCCTCCTCGCCGGACGGGAGAGGCGGCATGTCGATTGAGCTCCTGACCCTCTTGATGTTCGGCGGCGTGCTCGTGCTCATGCTGCTGGGCGTGCCGCTCGGCGTCTCCACCGGCCTGATCGCCGCGGTCTTCCTGATCGATCCGGACAATCTCCGCCTGCTGACCCTGCTGACCAGCCGGATCTACAGCTTCGTCAACACCTACGTGCTGGTCTCGCTGCCGTTCTTCATCTTCATGGCGTCGCTGATGGACCGCAGCGGCATCGCCCAGGACCTGTTCGACGCCATGCGCTCCTGGGGCGGGCGCCGGCCGGGCGGGCTCGCCGTCATCACCACGCTGGCAGCCGTCATCCTCGCCTCGATGACCGGCGTGATCGGCGGCGAGATCATGCTGCTCGGACTGATCGCCCTGCCCCAGTTGCTCCGGCTCGGCTACGACGAGAAGCTGGCGATCGGCGTCATCAGCGCCGGCGGAGCGCTCGGCTCGATGATCCCGCCGAGCATCAACCTGATCATCTTCGCCCTCACCGCCAACGTGTCGGTGGGCGACCTGTTCGTCGCGGCCATCGTCCCGGGCCTGCTGCTCGCCGGCGCCTATGCCGCCTACGTCCTGATCCGCTGCCACCTCGACCCGTCGCTCGGCCCGCCACAGACCGAGGCGGACCTGCCGCTGGGCGAGAAACTGCGTCAGCTTCGCGCCGTGATCCTGCCGCTCGCGGTCGGCGGCCTCGTGCTGGGCAGCATCTACCTGGGCGTCGCCGCGGTGACCGAAGCCGCCGCCCTGGGCGCGCTCGCGATGATGCTGGTCACGTGGTGGCGCGGCCAGCTCTCGCTGCCGGTGCTGTGGGACGTCTCGCTGCAGACGATCCGCACGAGCGGTATCGTGCTCTGGCTGGTGTTCGGCGCGATCGCCCTGATCGGCGTGTACAACTTCCACGGCGGCACGAACTTCGTGAAGGACGCGTTCCTCGGCGCCGATTTGTCGCCGGTGGTGCTGATCGGCGTCATGCTGCTGATCTGGGTCGTGCTCGGCTGCTTCATGGAGGGAACGGCGATCTGCATTCTGACCGTGCCGATCTTCGCGCCCATCGTGGCGGCCTTGGGCTACGATCTGATCTGGTTCGGCGTGATGTTTGCGATCACCTGTCAGATCGGATACATGACGCCCCCCCTGGGGACGGCCGCATTCTACATGAAGACGGTGGCCCCGCCGCACGTGACGCTCGAGATGATCTACCGATCCTACGTGCCGTTCGTGGCGATCCAGATCCTCGTTCTGTTGCTGGTCTGGGCGGTGCCGCAGCTCGCCTACTACCGGACGTGACATCATCCTTGCAGCGGTCGTAAACACTGGGAGGTTCGCATGACCATCGCCGCCGATGCCGCGCCGTCGACGCCCCGGCCCCTCGAAGGGCTGCGGGTGCTCGACCTCGGCACCTTCATCGCGGCGCCGTTCGCAGCGACGTTGATGGCGGAGTTCGGCGCGGAGGTCCTCAAGATCGAATTGCCCAAGGTGGGCGATCATGCGCGCCGGCTCGGCACGCCGACCGAGGCCGGCGATACGCTCGTCTGGTTGAGCGAGGCCCGCAACAAGAAGTCCGTCTGCATCGATCTGCGGACCGAAGAGGGCGCCGATCTGCTCAAGCGCCTCGCCGCCGAGAGCGACGTGATCTGCGAGAACTTCCAGCCCGGCACGCTGGAGCGCTGGGGCCTCGGCTGGGACGTGCTCTCGGCGATCAACCCCGGCCTCGTGCTGCTGCGCATCTCGGGCTACGGCCAGACCGGCCCGCTCTCGCGCCAGCCCTGCTTCGGGCGCATCGCCAACGCCTTCGGCGGCATCTCGTTCCTCTCGGGCGAGCGCGACCGCCCGCCCGCGCAGCCCGGTTCTGCGACACTCGCCGACTACATGGCCGGGCTGTTCGGTGCGCTCGCCGTCCAGTTCGCGCTGCGCATCCGCGACCGCACCGGGCGCGGCCAGGTCATCGACGTGGCTCTCTACGAGGGCATCTTCCGCATCCTCGACGAGGTCGCGCCGGCCTTTCAGCGGACCGGCTTCGTGCGGACCCGCGAGGGCGCCGAGACGCCGATCGTGGTCCCGCACAGCCACTATCCCACCGCCGACGGCCGCTGGGTGGCCATCGCCTGCACCAACGACCGGATCTTTGCCCGCCTCGCCGGCGACGCGATGGGCCGTGCGGACGTGCTGGACAACCCGGCCTTCGCCACCAACGCCGCACGCATCGCCCATCGCGGCCAGGTCAACGGCTTCGTCGCCGACTGGACCTCCACCATGAACCGCGACGAGGTGCTGCGCCGCTGCGCCGAGGCCGAAGTTCCGTGCGGGCCGGTCTACGCCATCGACGAGATCTTCGAGGACGCGCACTACGCCGCACGGGAGAACATCCGCACCGTCGAGGATCCGCGCGTCGGCCCGCTCGCCGTGCCCAACGTGGTCCCGCGGCTGAGCGCAACCCCCGGCGGCATCGACTGGCTCGGCCCGGCCTTGGGCTCGCACACCGATCGGGTACTGGCTGAGCTGCTGGGTCTCGATGCCGAGGAGATCGGCGCGCTGAAGGCGCGGGACGTGATCGGATGAGCGCGGATCCGGGTCGATGAAGCCGGCGTCGCGGCAGGTCGCCGACACCATCCGGACCCTGATCCTGCGGGGCGACTTCCCCGCCGGCGAGCATCTGCGCGAGGCGGCGCTGGCCGACCGGTTCCAGGTGTCGCGGACCCCAGTGCGTGCAGCCCTCGCCGAGAACGCCAAGGACGGCCTGCTCGACTACGAGCCCAACCGCGGCTACCGCGTGCGCCGGTTCGATCTGCGCGACATCGCGGATGCCTTCGAGTTGCGCGCCGTCCTCGAGGGAACCGCGTGCCGCGTCGCCGCCGAGCGCGGCCTGGACCTGGAGGCCGAGCGCAGCGCGCGGCAGGCGCTCGCCACGGTCGATGGGCTGTTCCGCGACGCCCCCGAACTGGACGAGGCCGGCTTCGGCGTGTGGCGGGAGCAGAACACCATCTTTCACGGCCTGATCGCGCGCCAGTTCGACAACCGGTTCTTCGCCGACATGTTGCAGACGGTGGTCGCCATTCCCGGCGTGTTCCCGCCCGTGCTCGCCTCCTACGACGCCGATCGGATCCGGCAGTTCAACGACCAGCATCGGCGCATCCTCTCGGCGATCGTCGCCCGCCAGGGAACCCGAGCCGAGGGCCTGATGCGCGAGCACGTGTTGATGGCCTGCGAGACCATCGTGGCCGCGGTCCGGAGCTAGTGCAACGACGCATTCGGAAGGAGCGGGGGTACTCGAGAGTCCCCCCGCGC
>JBMCMJ010000172.1:0-5869 GCA_048615135.1 Pseudomonadota bacterium | reverse complement strand
CGATGTGCTTGTCGGTCATCGCCTGCACCTCGTCCGCGTAGAGCTTGTGGTCGTCCTGGCTCAGATGCCCGTCGCGCTCCAGCCGCTTCAACTCGTCCATGCCGGCGCGCCGGACGTTGCGCACGGCGACGCGGGCCTGTTCGGCGTAGCCGTGCGCGACCTTGACCAGTTCCTTGCGCCGCTCCTCGTTGAGCTCGGGGATGGGGATGCGGATCAGGGTGCCGTCGACCACGGGATTGAGCCCCAGATTGGCGTTGCGGATCGCCTTGTCGACGGCCGACACGTTGCCCTTGTCCCACACGGCGATGGTGATCATCCGCGCGTCGGGGACGTTGATCGAGCCCACCTGGTTGAGCGGCATCTGGCTGCCGTAGGCGTCGATCGTGACGGGATCGAGAATGCTGGCCGACGCACGGCCGGTGCGCAGGCTCAACAATTCGTGGCGAAAGGCCGCGACGGCGCCGTCCATACGGCGCTCCAGATCGTCGATGTCCGGTTCGGTGGACGCGTCGGTCATGGCGCTGGTCCTAGTCCTCGGTAATGATCGTATGCGGTCCTTCGCCGCGCATCACCTGCGCATAGGCCCCCTCGGTCTGTACCGAGAAGACGATGATCGGGATATGGCTTTCGCGCGCCAGCGAGATCGCCGATGCGTCCATCACCTTCAGGTCGTCGGCGAGGACCTGCAGATAGGTCAGACGATCGTAGCGGCGCGCCGTGGGATCACGCTTCGGATCGGCCGAGTAGACCCCGTCCACCTGGGTGCCCTTGAGGATCGCGTCGCAGCCCATCTCGGCACCGCGCAGCGCCGCCGCGCTGTCGGTGGTGAAGAACGGGTTGCCGGTGCCGCCCGCGAAGATCACCACCCGCCCCTTCTCCATGTGGCGGATCGCCCGGCGGCGAATGTACGGCTCGCAGACCGAACTCATCGGGATCGCCGACATCACACGGGTCGGCAGCCCCGACTGCTCGATCACGCTCTGCACGGCGAGCGCGTTGATGACCGTGGCGAGCATGCCCATGTAGTCGGCGGTCGTCCGCTCGATCCCGGCGCTCGCGACCGCCGCCGAGCCGCGCAACATGTTGCCGCCGCCGATCACGAGGCACTGCTCGACACCCATGGCATGGACGGCGCGCACCTCGGCCGCGAGCCGGCGGAGCATGCGGGGGTCATGGCCGAACTCGCCGTCCCCCATGAGCGCCTCGCCCGACATCTTGAGCAGCACGCGGCGATAGAGCGGTCGGGCCGTGTCGGGCATCGGGGTCTCGCGGGAGCAGGGAAGCGGGGTCGGACCCGCAGGCCCGGCCCGACGGGTTTACGCCAGGGCGTCAGCTGCCGGCAAGCTGCGCCACCTCCGCGGCAAGGTCGCTCGCCTCGCGCTCGATGCCCTCGCCGAGCACGAACTTGACGAAGCCGGCGATCTCCACCGGCGCGCCGAGCGCCTTGCCCGCGGCCTCGACCACGTCCTTCACCCGCTTGTCGGTGTCGATGACGTAGACCTGCTCCAGCAGCACCACTTCCTCGTAGTACTTGCGCAGCCGACCCTCGACCATCTTCTCCACGATCTGCGGCGGCTTGCCGCTGGCGAGCGCCTGGTCGGCAAAGATGGCGCGCTCGCGCTCGACCAGCGCCGGATCGAGTTCGGCGACCGTCACCGCACTCGGGCTCGCCGCCGCGACGTGCATCGCCAGCTGGCGCGCGAACTCGCCGAGCGCGTCGGTGTCGGTTGCCGTCGAGCGCAGGCCGACCAGCACGCCGATCTTGCCGAGCCCCGGCGCCGCCTGGGCGTGCACGTAGCCGCCGACCACCCCCGGCTCGACTTCCAGGAACGCCGTCCGGCGCAGGCTCATGTTCTCGCCGATGATGCCGATCGCGTTGGCGATCTCGTCGGCGACCGTCCGCCCGGTCGGCAATGCGAGACCCTTCAGGGCCTCGACGTCGCCCCCGGCGGCGGGCGCCGCCTCGGTGATCGTCTTGACCATCTCCTGGAAGGCTTCGTTGCGGGCGACGAAGTCGGTCTCGCTGTTGACCTCGACGAGCACGCCCACGGAGCCCTCGACCTTGACGCCGACGAGGCCCTCGGCGGTCGCCCGCCCGGCCTTCTTCGCCGCCGCGGCGAGGCCCTTCTTGCGCAGCCAGTCGGAGGCCGCCTCGAGGTCGCCATCGGTCTCGGCGAGCGCCTTCTTGCAATCCATCATGCCGGCGCCGGTCTTCTCGCGAAGCTCCTTCACCAGCTGTGCGGTAATGGCAGCCATCGTTCCTCCGATGTCCAAAAGCTGTCCGGCCGGCCGCCCTACTCGGCAGCCGACGCCTTGGTCTCGTCCGTGGCCGTCGCGGCGGCCGCCATCTCGCCCGCCGGGGCCTCCTCGACCTCCTCGACCGGTTCGTCGAGCTGCTCGCTGAGCGCACCCACGTCGACGCCCGACGCGTGCATCTCCGCCTGGATGCCGTCGAGCACGGCGCCGACCATCAGATCGCAGTAGAGATTGATCGCCCGGCTCGCGTCGTCGTTGCCCGGGATCGGGTAGTTGACCCCCTCGGGGCTGGAGTTGCTGTCGACCACCGCCACCACCGGGATGTTCAGCTTGTTCGCCTCGGCGATCGCCAGCTGCTCCTTGTTGGTGTCGATGACGAAGATCAGGTCGGGCAGGCCGCCCATGTCCTTGATGCCGCCGAGCGCCCGCTCGAGCTTGTCGCGCTCGCGGGTGAGCTGCAGCATCTCCTTCTTGGTCAAGCCGCTCTGGTCGTCGCCGACCCGTGCCTCGATCTCCCGCAGCTTCCTGATCGAGTGCGAGATCGTCCGCCAGTTGGTCAGCATGCCGCCGAGCCAGCGGTGGTTGACGTAGTACTGGCCGCAGCGCTGCGCCGCCTGGGCGATCGGCTCCTGCGCCTGCCGCTTGGTGCCGACGAACAGCACGCGGCCGTTGCTCGCCACCGTTTCGCGGGTGACCGCCAGCGCGCGGTGCAGCATCGGCACGGTCTGCGTCAGGTCGAGGATGTGCACCCCGTTGCGCGCGCCGAAGATGAACGGCTGCATGCGCGGATTCCACCGCCGCGTCACGTGGCCGAAGTGCACGCCCGCCTCGAGCAGCTGGCGCATGGTGAAGTTGGGAAAGGTCATGACGTTCGTCCGTATCCGGTTGAGCCGCCGCGGATCAGAGCCCCCGCCCGAAAGACCGTCTTGCTGCCAAGCTCGCTTTCGTTCGGCGACACCGGATGTGGCCGTGCGGCCACGCGATCCGCGTGAGAGATGCCGGGGGTGTTAAGTGAACTGCGCGCGGAACGCAAGCACCGCCTCCGACCGGCCGGAACCCCGCCTACGACTTTCGGCCATCGCCGCCTCGTCGCGCGCGCCGTCCCTTGTCAATTTCCCCGATAAGCGAATAAATACTCGTCTAATTAACCTTAAGGTGATGCAACCCGCGCCGGTGCGCGGGTACCCCGGAGGTGGCCATGGACTCCCTTCTCGAGGAACGTATCCGGCAGCGGGCATTCGAACTGTCGGAAGATCCGACCCGCGCCGATCTGAGCGCCATCGACCATTGGCTCGACGCCGAACGGCTGATCATGGGCGGGCTCGCCGAGGACGACACGACCTACGAAGCGGCCAGCGACCAGACGATCATCGAAACGACGTCCAAGGACGACACGACCAAACGCACCACGACCGAGACCGACCGCCGCCGCGCCGGCTCCACCCTGCGCCGCGGCTCCTGACCCCCACGCGCGGCCGGCCACCTCCTGCCCGGCCGCGTCTTTCCTCTTGACGCCGGACCGGTGAAGGCTCGATCCGAACAGCCGAGCCACACGGATCCGGCGCATGACCTTCAGCGACCCCACCCTCGTCCGCAACCCGAACGTCCGCCACGGCCCCTATCCGGCCGCCCTGCACCCGATCCTCGATGCGCGGGCGCTGGAAGACGCCCGCGAGGCGATCACGGCCTGGCCCGGCTACGCCCCCACCCCGCTCGTCAGGCTCCGGGCGCTCGCCCGCAGCCACGGCCTCGCCGCCCTCCACTACAAGGACGAACGCACGCGCTTCGGCCTCGAGAGCTTCAAGGCCCTGGGCGGCGCCTACGCCGTCCAGCGCCTGCTCGCCCGCCTCGGCCGCGACCCGCGCGAGGTCACCGTCACCTGCGCCACCGACGGCAATCACGGCCGCTCGGTCGCCTGGGGGGCCCAGCGCTTCGGCTGCCGCTGCCGGATCTACATCCACGCGACCGTGAGCGAGGGGCGCAGGCGCGCCATCGAGGCCTTCGGCGCGGAGGTCGTCCGCACCCCCGGCACCTACGACGACAGCGTCCGCCAGGCGGCCGCCGACGCCGCGGCCCAGGGTTGGACCGTCGTCTCCGACACGTCGTATCCGGGCTACACCGACATCCCGAAGGACGTCATGGCCGGCTACATGCTGATGGCCGACGAGGCGTTCGAAGCCCTGCCCGAGCCCCCCACCCACATCGCCGTCCAAGGCGGCGTCGGCGGCGTCGCGGCCGCCGTGCTCGCCACCTCCTGGCTGCGCTGGGGCGAGGCCCGCCCCCGCTTCGTCGTGGTCGAGCCCGTGCGCGCCGCCTGCATCGCCCCGAGCCTCGAGGCCGGCGAGCGCCGCCCCGCCACGGGCGATCTCGACACGCTCATGGCCGGGCTCGCCTGCGGCGAGGTCTCGCTGCTCGCCTGGGACATCCTCCGCGCCGGCTGCCACGCCGCCCTGGTCATCGAGGACGACGACGCCGTGGCGCTCATGCGCCGCCTCGCCGACCCGCTGCCGGGCGATCCGCCCCTGGTCGCGGGCGAGAGTGCCACCTGCGGCCTCGCGGGCCTGCTCGCCGCCCGCGCGCGCCCCGCACTGGCCCGGGCTCTCGGCCTCGACGCGACCAGCCGCGTGCTCGTCTTCGGCACCGAAGGCGCCACCGACCCCGACCTCTACCGCGAGCTGGTCGGCCGCCCCGCAGAGGAGGTTCTCGCCGCATGACCCGCGAACTCGTCGCCGCCGCCGCCCAACTCGGCCCGATCGCCCGCGAGGAGCCCCGCACGGCCGTGATCGCCCGCATGATCGCGCTGCTGCAGCGCGCGCATCGCCAGGGCGCCACGCTCGTCGTCTTCCCCGAACTGGCGCTGACCACCTTCTTTCCGCGCTGGGACCTGGACGACGACGCGCTCGATCCCTTCTACGAGCGCTCGATGCCCAATCTCGAGGTGCAGCCGCTGTTCGACGAAGCGCGCCGCCTCGGCACGGGCTTCCACCTCGGCTACGCCGAGCGCGTCCTGGAGGCGGGCCGCGTGCGCCGCTTCAACACCGCCATCGTCGTCGATCCCGAGGGCCGGATCGTCCACAAATACCGCAAGGTCCACCTGCCCGGCCACGCCGAGCCCGAGCCCTGGCGCCCCTTCCAGCACCTGGAAAAGCGCTATTTCGAAAGGGGCGATCTGGGCTTTCCCGTCACCCCCGCCTTCGGCGGACGCATCGGCGTCCTGATCTGCAACGACCGCCGCTGGCCCGAGGCCTTCCGCATGTTGGGCTTGCGCGGCGTCGAACTCGTCATGATCGGCTACAACACGCCGCATCACTACCCGCTCGCCCCCGAGCAGGACCACCTCAACCCCTTCCACAACCTCCTCTCGCTGCAGGCCGGCGCCTACCAGAACGGCACCTGGGTGGTGGGCGTGGCCAAGGCCGGCATCGAGGAGGGCTGCCTTTTGATCGGCGGCAGCGTCATCGTGGCCCCCACCGGCGAAATCGCCGCCCAATGCACCACCCTCGGCGACGAGATCGCCGTCACTGCGATCGACCTCGACCGCTGCGCCGCCATCAAGCGCAACATCTTCGACTTCGCCAAACACCGCGAACCCGACACCTACGGCCTCCTCACC
>JBMCMJ010000171.1:0-5886 GCA_048615135.1 Pseudomonadota bacterium | reverse complement strand
CCCAATTGGCATCGAGGTAGCCGACCCCGGACCAGGACCGCTCGGGCTTTTCCAGCTCGACCTCGACCCGAGCGGCCGGGGCGATCGGCGACCAGCGATGCCCGCCCGCCGCGTGCAGCGTCTCGACGTGGCCGCCGAGCGCCGTGGTCGTGAGGCGCACCCGCCCCTTCAGCCGGCGGGGGATGGGGGCACCCACCTCGTCGATGTCGATCGTCAGCGTGCGGCCGTCCCAGCTCAGCGCACTCGGGCCGATGCGCAGGCGATCCGCACTCCGCTCCACCGCCGTCCGGCGCCGCTCGGTCATGGTCCAGCGCTTGCCGCCCGCACCGTAGAGCGCGACGTTGAGGGCGCAGTGATCGAGCGGGTCGGTCCGCCCCGACCATGCATAGTAGGGCGAGAAGACGCTGCCGATCAGGGCGATGAGCGTCAGGCCACGGGTGCCGTCGTCGCTGAGCGCGTCGACGTACCACCAGCGATAGCCACCGGATGGGACCGGCGTGTCGAAGCGAGGTAATCCGCGGCTGCCGCTGCGGCCAGCCGGCCCGAGATCGCCGCCATCGGTACGCCCGGTCCCGGGTGGGTGCTGCCGCCCGCGAGAAACAGCCCTGCCAGTTTCGTTATCGCTCCCGGCCGCTGGAACGACGCCATCCAGCCGTGCGACGCCCGGCCGTAGAGCGCCCCCCCCGTCGCCGGGAACAGCCGGTCGAACGTGGTCGGTGAGGTCGTCACCGTGCGATCCGGTGTCCGTTCGACCTCCAGGCCCAGGCTCGCCAGGTGCCGGAAGGTTCGCTCGGCGCATCGTTCGATCTCCTCGTCGTCGAAGGGTTGCGTGTCGCCCCGCGCCGGGGCGTTGACAAGGCAGAGGAGGCGCTCGGCGTCCTGTGGCGCGGTCGCGTCCACGTCGGCTCGGTCGTGGGCGCAGATGTAGACTGTCGGCTCGTCGGGCAGACGCTGCTCGCGGAAGATCGCGCGGAACTCCGCCGGGTAGTCGCTCGAGAAGAACACCGTGTGACGCAGCAGCGGGAAGCCGCGCGTTCGGGCGACGAGCGAGAAGGTGAGCGCGGACAGCGAGCGCGCCGCGTGCGGCATCGCCGGTACGGCGCGGCGCGCCGCGTCGCCGAAATGGCCGGCGGCGAGGGCGGCGACGTCGGCATTGGCGACGACCGCATCGACCTCGAGCCGCTCGCCGTCCGCCAAGTCGACGCCCGCGACCCGGCCGCCGTCGCTGCGAATGGCCCGGACCTCGGCGCCGTAGCGGAAGGTGGCGCCCTGCGCGTGGGCGACGGTCTCCAGGGCGCGGGCGAGTTGGTGCATCCCGCCCTCGACCATCCACACGCCTTCCTGTTCGACGTGGGCCACCAGCATCAGCGTCGCGGGTGCCTGGAACGGCGACGAGCCGCAATAGGTCGCATAGCGGCCGAACAGCTGGCGCAGGCGGACGTCTCGGAAATGTCCGCCGAGGGCGTTCCACATGCGGGTGAAGGGGGTGATGCCCCAGAGTGCCCCGAAGCCGAGCGGCAGTACGCGGCGGGTCAGTTCGACGACACCCGGGCGCTGCGCCTGCATGAAGGTGTCGTCGAGCGTCTCGAAGATCCGCCGGCTGCGGGCACAGAACGCGCGAAACCCCAGGGCGTCCGCCTTGCCCGCGAAACGGCCGATGGCGTCCGTCGATTGCTCGACGTCGGCGAACAGGTCGAGCCTGCCGTCGCCCGCCCAGCCATGGCGGGCAAGCGTCCGCATCGGCTGCAGCCGGACATGCTGCTCCAGCGTGGTCCCGGCCTCATGGCATAGGCCGTCGAACACACGCTTGAGGGTGAACACGGTCGGGCCGGCATCCAGGCGCTGCTCGCCGATCGCGATCTCGCGCATCTTGCCGCCCGGGGTGCGGGCACGCTCCAGGACCGTGACCTCGTGGCCCTGTCGGGCCAGATCGATCGCGGCCGAGAGCCCGCCGATTCCGGCACCGATGACGGCTACCCGCGTTCTGCGCATCCTCCGGTACCCGCTTGCTGGTTCCGCTATGAGCGCATTGTAGCAGGCGCGAAGTGTCCATAATCCGTGACATTCGTCGATGACAACGCTAGCTTACAGTCACGTTTCGGTCGGGAGGGCTGGCGATGGTGGCGATCAAACGGATCGAGCAAACCCTTGAAATCGCAATCGACCGAGCCTCCGGTCCCGGCTGCCCGCCGAAGCTCGGTGCAGCATTGCGGCATGCGATCTTTCCGGGCGGTGCGCGCGTGCGCCCGCGTCTCTGCCTCGCCGTGGCCCATGCCTGCGGCGACGATCGCCCCGAACTGACGGAAGCGGCGGCAGCGGCCATCGAGATGTTGCACTGCGCATCGCTCGTGCACGACGACCTGCCCTGTTTCGACGACGCGGCGACACGACGTGGCAAGCCTTCGGTGCATGTTGCGTTCGGCGAACCGATCGCGGTGCTGGCGGGCGATGCCCTGATCGTCCTCGCCTTCGAAACCCTGGCCTGCCATGTCGCCGCTGCCCCCGAGCGAGTCGGCCGACTCCTGGAGTGCGTCGCACGCGCGGTCGGCGGGCCCACCGGGATCGTCGCCGGTCAGGCTTGGGAAAGCGAGCCGCTCGCCGTCCTGCAGACCTATCAGCGCGAAAAGACGGGGTCGCTCTTCGTTGCGGCGACGTCGTGCGGGGCTGCGGCCGCCGGCGCTGACCCGGCGCTCTGGCAGGACCTGGGCGACCGGTTGGGTGAGGCCTACCAAGTCGCCGACGATCTGCACGACGCTGCTGCCAAGGCAGGAGAGATGGGCAAGCCGGTCGGCCAGGACGCCGCACACCATCGCCCGAGTGCGGCCCTCGAACTCGGTGTCGAGGGTGCGGTCGCGCGGCTCGAGGGGCTGATCGCAGCGGCCATTGCAGCGATCCCGCCCTGCCGGCGCCGCGGTGACCTCGAGGCCCTCGTCAAGCAGGAGGCCAAGCGCCTCCTTCCGGAGAGCCTCGCGCGTCACGCGGCCTGACGGCGCGTTCTCGTCGTTTTTCTCGCCTTTGGGTGGAACGGGTATGGCCGTGGCAGAACTTCCCGCCGAGGGTTTGAGCGAGCGTTGGTTCCGTTTTCGCGACCGACTGCTCGCGGACCCGCGCTTTCAGCGTTGGGCGGCACGCTTTCCCTTGACCCGGCGCGTCGCGGAACGCCGCTCGCGCGAGTTGTTCGACCTCGTCGCCGGCTTCGTCTACTCCCAGGTACTGGTCGCTTGCGTGCGGCTTCGGGTGTTCGACGAGTTGGCTGGCGGACCGCGCCGGCTGGCAGCACTCGCGCCGCGCCTGGGCTTGGCGCCCGACGCGGCGGCCCGTCTCCTCGATGCCGCCGTCTCCCTGCGCCTGTTGCGTCGTGCCGGGGACGACCGCTACGGCCTGGGCGATCTCGGGGCCGCGCTGCGGGCCAATCCCGGCGTCGTCGCGATGATCGAGCACCATCATCTGCTCTATACCGACCTCGCCGATCCGGTAGCCTTGCTGCGCCGCGAAATCGAGAACCCGCACCTCGGTGCCTATTGGGCCTATGCCCGTTCTGGCGCGCCGCGCGACCTCGACGATCCCCACGTCGCCGCCTACTCGACGCTGATGTCGGCCTCGCAGCCGCTCGTCTCCGGCGACATCCTCGATGCGTACGACTTCGGCCGCCATCGGTGCCTGCTGGACGTGGGCGGCGGGGAAGGGGCCTTCTTGGAGGCGGTCGGGCGGCGCGTACCCGATTTGGAGTTGCAGCTGTTCGATCTGCCGCCGGTCGCCAAGCGGGCCGAGGCGCGGCTGGCAGCGGCCGGGCTCGGATCGCGTGCGACCGTGTACGGCGGCAGTTTCCTCGACGACGACCTGCCCACGGGTGCCGATGCGATCTCGCTCGTGCGGGTCGTCCACGACCACGACGACGCAGCGGTCGCCACCTTGCTTCGCGCCGTTCGGCGCGCCCTGCCGACGGACGGGACTTTGGTGTTGGCCGAACCGATGGCCGAGACCAAGGGCGCCGAGCCGATGGGGGAGGCGTATTTCGGCTTGTACCTCTGGGCCATGGGCTCCGGTCGGCCGCGCAGCCCCCAGACGCTCGAGCGACTGCTCCGAGACGCAGGGTTTTCCTCGCTTCGCTGGGTTTCGACGGCGCGGCCGATGTTGACACGTCTCCTGGTCGCGCGGCCGTGACGCCGTCTCGAAACTGTAAGTCTTGCTTGACATAAAGATGCGTAAAGTTACTCTGACATCTGCAGCGGCGATCGTTTCGGCGGTCGCGGCGAGCCGGTTGGGAGGCCGTGCATGAACACCCTCGCCGTCGTTCTGGAGGCGCCCGAGCGCCTGTCGCTTACCGAGGTCGATCTGACCCCGGCCGGTGACAACGACGTCGTGGTGGACATCGAGTGGAGCGGCATCAGCACCGGTACCGAGCGGTTGTTGTGGTCGGGTCGCATGCCCCCGTTTCCGGGCATGGGGTACCCGTTGGTCCCGGGCTACGAATCGGTCGGCCGCGTCGCGGCCGCTGGGCCGAATTCGGGGCGGGCGATCGGCGATCGCGTGTTCGTCCCCGGCGCTCGCTGCTTCGGCAACATTCGTGGCCTGTTCGGCGGTGCGGCGGCGCGCGTCGTGGTGCCTGGGGCCCGCGTGGTCCCGGTGGGCGACGGCCTCGGTGAGGCAGGCGTGCTCCTGGCGCTCGCCGCCACCGCTCGCCACGCCATCGAAAAGGGCGGGGGCTGCCCGGTCGACCTTGTCGTCGGCCACGGCGTGCTCGGCCGTCTGGTTGCCCGAACCGCCATCGCAGCGGGTCAGCCCGCACCCGTCGTTTGGGAGCTCGATCCGGTCCGTGCCCAGGGCGCGTCCGGCTACCACGTGGTCACGCCCGAGGCGGATCCGCGTTCGGACTACCGCTGCATCGTCGACGTCAGCGGCGACACCGCCGTCCTCGACGTCCTGGTCCAGCGCTTGGCGCCGGGCGGCCGCATCGTGCTCGCGGGCTTCTATGCCGAGCCCGTGAGCTTCGCCTTTCCGCCGGCCTTCATGCGCGAGGCCGAGTTCGCGATCGCGGCGCAGTGGCAGCCGGCGGATCTCGCCGCGGTCGTGGCGCTGGTGGAGTCGGGCCGTCTCGATCTCGATCGACTGATCAGCCACCGGCGACCCGCAACCGACGCGGTCGAAGCCTACGCGACGGCGTTCGGCGATCCCGCCTGCCTCAAGATGGTGCTCGACTGGAGACGGCGTTCATGAAGGGGGAAAGCATGACACTTGCCGCCACCAAGCCCGTGGATGCGCATGTTGCGCGACTGCGCGCCGAAGCGGCCGAGACGCCGGATCCGGTGTCGACGGCGCCTGCCACGAAGACCACGCAGGTCATTGCGATCTACGGCAAGGGGGGGATCGGCAAGAGCTTCACGCTCTCCAACCTCAGCTACATGATGGCCCAGCAGGGCAAGCGCGTGCTGCTGATCGGCTGCGATCCGAAGAGCGACACCACCTCGCTCCTGTTCGGCGGACGGTCCTGTCCGACCATCATCGAAACCTCTTCGAAGAAGACCCTCGCCGGCGATCAGGTCCGCATCGAGGACGTCTGCTTCAAGCGCGACGGTGTATTCGCGATGGAGCTGGGTGGCCCCGAGGTCGGCCGAGGCTGTGGCGGCCGGGGTATCATCCACGGCTTCGAACTGCTGGAAAAGCTCGGCTTCCACGACTGGGACTTCGACTACGTCCTGCTCGATTTCCTGGGCGACGTGGTCTGCGGCGGCTTCGGCCTGCCGATCGCCCGCGACATGTGCCAGAAGGTCATCGTCGTCGGCTCCAACGACCTGCAGTCGCTCTACGTTGCCAACAACGTGTGCTCGGCTGTCGACTATTTCCGCAATCTCGGCGGCAATGTCGGCGTGGCGGGCCTCGTCGTGA
>JBMCMJ010000170.1:0-5940 GCA_048615135.1 Pseudomonadota bacterium | reverse complement strand
GACCTACGAGGTCATGGCCGACAAGAAGTCGCGGGTGAACGACATCGCCAAGGCGCTGAAGGACGCCAAGCGCCTCTATCTCGCCACGGACCCCGACCGCGAGGGCGAGGCGATCTCCTGGCATCTGCTGCAGGCGCTGGCCGAAAAGAAGGTGCTGAAGAACGTCGAGATCAAGCGCGTGGTGTTCCACGAGGTCACCAGGCAGGCGGTGCTCGACGCCATCGCCCACCCGCGCGACCTGTTCGACGACCTGATCGACGCCTATCAGGCCCGCCGCGCGCTCGACTATCTGGTCGGTTTCACCCTCTCGCCGGTGCTCTGGCGCAAGCTGCCGGGAGCGCGCTCGGCGGGTCGCGTCCAGTCGGTCGCGCTGCGGCTGATCTGCGAGCGCGAGGACGAGATCGAGAAGTTCGTCCCGCGCGAGTACTGGACGGTCGAGGCCGAGCTGGAGACGGTCGACGGGGCGGCGTTCCGCGCCCGGCTCACCCATCTCGACGGCAAGAAGCTCGACAAGTTCTCGCTCGGCGACCAGGGCGCCGGTCACGCGGCCAAGGCCAAGGTCGAGCGGGCCGATCTCAGGGTCACCGCGGTCGAGAAGAAGCAGGGCACGCGCAATCCCGCCCCGCCCTTCTCCACCTCGACCCTGCAGCAGGAAGCGGCGCGCAAGCTCGGCTTCGGCGCCGACCGCACGATGCGCACCGCGCAGCGGCTGTTCGAGGGCGTGACCCTCGGCGGCGAGACGGTCGGCCTCATCACCTACATGCGCACCGACAGCGTGCAGCTCTCGAAGGAGGCCCTCGGCCGGGCGCGCGACGTGATCCGCGACCACTACGGCGAGCGCTACCTGCCGGAGCACCCCCGCCAGTTCAAGACCAAGACCAAGAACGCCCAGGAGGCCCACGAGGCGATCCGCCCGACCGATCTCGCCCGTCGCCCGGAGCAGGTCGCGGCCTTTCTGGATCAGGACCAGCTGCGGCTCTACGAGCTGATCTGGAAGCGGACCATCGCCAGCCAGATGGCGGCGGCCATCCTCGACCGGGTGGTGGTCACCCTGGACGGACAGGACGTCTCCCTGCGCGCCACCGGCCAGACCATCGCGTTTGCGGGCTTTCTCGAGGTCTATCGCGAGGGGATCGACGACGCACCCAGCGACCGGGGCGCCGACGACGACAGCGACCGGCTGCTGCCGCCGATGCGCGAGGGCGATCCGGCCCGCCAACTCGCCGTGCACGCCGACCAGCACTTCACCGAGCCGCCGCCGCGCTACACCGAGGCGAGCCTCGTCAAGAAGATGGAAGAACTCGGCATCGGCCGCCCCTCGACCTACGCCAGCATCATCTCGGTCCTGCAGAGCCGGAACTACGTTCGGCTCGACGCCAAGCGCTTCGTCCCGGAGGATCGGGGCCGGGTCGTCAGCGCGTTTCTCACCGAGTATTTCGAACGCTACGTCGAGTACGACTTCACCGCACGGCTGGAGGACCAGCTCGACGCGGTGGCCGCCGGCGAGCTGAACTGGAAGCACGTGCTGCGCCAGTTCTGGGACCCGTTCTACACCCGCACCGAGGAGGTGAAGGGGCTGCGCAACGCCGAGGTGATCGACGCGCTCGACGCTGCCCTGGGCCCGCATCTCTTCCCGCCCAAGGCCGACGGCTCCGACCCGCGCCGCTGCCCGTCCTGCGCGGATGGCCGGCTCAGCCTCAAATTCGGCAAGTTCGGCGGCTTCATCGGCTGCTCGAACTACCCGGAATGCCGCTTCACCCGCCAGCTCGGCGAGCAGGCGAGCGACGGCGACGCCCAGGCGGCCAAGGAGCGCCTGTTGGGCATGGACCCGGAACTCGAGGAGGAAGTCTGGCTGAAGGTCGGCCGCTTCGGCCCCTACATCCAGCGGGGCACGGGCGACGCGATCAAGCGCTCGAGCCTGCCGCCCAACCTGCAACCGGCCGATGTCGACCTCGCCATCGCGCTCAAGCTCCTGGCGCTGCCGCGCGATGTCGGCGTCGATCCGGAGACGGGCGAGGCGGTGGTCGCCGGCATCAACCGCTACGGCCCGTTCGTTCAGCGCGGCCGCAACTACGTGCGGCTCGATGCCGACGACGACGTGCTCTCGATCGGCATGAACCGTGCGCTCACCCTGCTCGCGGAGAAGGGCGCCAAGGGCGGCGGCCGGCGCGCCGCGACGTCCGCCAGCGCCAAGGTGGTCGGCGACCATCCGGATGACGGCAAGCCGATCCAACTGCTCGCCGGCCGGTTCGGCCCCTATCTCAAGTGGAACAAGCTCAACGCCAGCCTGCCGAAGAGCGCCGACCCGGAGGCGCTGACCCTCGACGAAGCGGTCGGCATCCTCGCTGCCAAGGCGGCCAAGACCGGCGTCAAGGTCCCGGCGAAGAAGGCCAAGAGTCCCTCGGCCAAACCCGCCACGGGCAAGGCCACCAAGACGACCCGCACGGGCAAGACCGCGGGCAAGGCCACCGGCACGAAACGCGCCGCCGGGTCCTCGAAGAAGTCGAGCGGTTGAGCGCGCGATGAGCCGCCACCGGCTCGACCGCGAGGCGGTGCTCCGCCACATCGCCGAGAACCCCGGCCAAGTGACCAAACGCGACATCGCCCGCGCCCTCGGGGTCAAGGGTGGCGATCGCGTCGAGCTCAAGGAAATCCTGCGCGAGCTGCAGCACGAGGGGCTGGTGGAGCGGGGCCGTGGCCGGCGGATGGTCCCGCACGGGGTGCTGCCGCGGGTCGTCGTGGCGCTGGTGATCGCGGTCGACGAGGACGGCGACCTGCGCCTACGGCCGGCTGCCGGCGACGCCGATCCGGACGTTCGCCTGCACCTGCCACTCGAGGCCGTGCGCGGCCGGCCGCCCGGCGTCGGCGACCGGGTCCTGGTCTCGACCGAGCGCCGCCCCGACGGCGCCTATGACTGCACCCTGATCCGCATCCTGCCGCAGGAAGGCGGGCGCGTGCTGGGCGTGGTGGAGGCGGTCGCCGACGGCTACACCCTGAAGCCCGCCAATCGCAAGCAACGCTCCATGCGGCTCGACCCGCATCTGCTCGAGGGGGCCGTGCCGGGCGATCTGGTCAGCGCCGAAGCCCTCGGCCCGCAGCGGCTGGGCCTCGCCCGCGCGCGGGTGGTGGCGCGCTTCGGCCGCGGCGACGATCCCCGCCAGTTCAGCCGATTGGCGGCGGCGGAGCTGCAACTCCCCGAGGCCTTCGCCCCCGACGCCCTCGACCTCGCGGACCGGGTGAGCGTTCCCGGCCTGGATGCGCGGGTCGATCTGCGCGAGTTGCCGCTCGTCACCATCGACGGTGCCGATGCCCGCGATTTCGACGACGCGGTGCACGCCCGGCCGGACGACGAGCCGGACAACGAGGGCGGGCATGTCCTCACCGTGGCGATCGCCGACGTGGCCCACTACGTCCGCCCGGGCGACGCCCTCGACCGCGAGGCGAAGCAGCGCGGCAACTCGGTCTATTTCCCCGACCGGGTCATCCCGATGCTGCCCGAGCCGCTCTCGAACGGCGTCTGCTCGCTCCGGCCGAACGAAAACCGGGCCTGTTTGGCGGTCGAGATGATCATCGACCGGAACGGGCGACTGGTCCGCCACCGCTTCGGCCGCGGCCTGATGCGCTCGGCGGCACGGCTCACCTACGAGCAGGTGCAGAACGCCCGCGACGGCCGGACCGACGACCTGACCGGCCCCTTGCTCGGGCCCGTGATCGGCCCGCTGTTCGCCGCCTGGGAGGCGTTGGACCGCGCCCGCCAGGACCGCGGTACGCTCGATCTCGATCTGCCCGAGCGGGTGGTCCAGCTCGGCGAGGACGGCAGGCCCGTGCGGATCGCCACGCGCGAGCGGCTGGACGCGCACCGGCTGATCGAGGAGTTCATGGTGCTGGCCAACGTGGCCGCCGCCGAGACCTTGATGCAGCGGCGGCGCGCCGGGCTCTTTCGCGTCCACGACCGGCCCGATCCGGTCAAGATCGAGGCCCTCGCCCAGTTCCTGCAGGGGCTCGGGATCGGCTGGAAGGCGTCGGGCCTGCGCGCGCCCAAGGACTTCGACCGGCTGCTCGCCACCGTGCGCGAGCACCCCTTGCGCGAGACGATCAACGGCTACGTGCTCCGGGCGCAGTCGCAGGCGGTCTACGCGCCGGACGACATCGGGCATTTCGGGCTCAATCTGCGCCACTACGCGCACTTCACCTCGCCGATCCGCCGCTACGCCGACCTCGTCGTCCACCGCGCGCTGATCGAAGCGCTCGATCTGGGCCCGGGCGGCGTGCGGCACGCCCACACCGACCTCGTCGGCCTCGGCCAGGACGTCTCGCAGTGCGAGCGGCGGGCCATGGAGGCCGAGCGCAAGACGATGGACCGTTACGTGGCGCTGTTCCTCCAGGATCGCGTCGGCGCCAAATTCGGCGGCCGCGTCACGGGCGTGCAGAAGGTCGGCCTGTTCGTGCGGCTCGACGACGTCGGCGCCGATGCGTTCGTGCCGATCTCGACCCTCGGCCACGAGTACTTCGTCTACGACGAGGCGCAGAGTGCCCTGTTCGGCGAGCGCTCCGGCGAGCATTTCGGCCTCGGCGACCGGGTCGAGGTCGAGCTGGTCGAGGCCGACAGCCTGACCGGCGGCCTCCTGGTGCGCATCGTCGACCACACGCCGGTGCAGGAGCGCACGCCCAAGGGACGGATCGGCCGACGCATGGAGGGGCTCGCCAAGCGTCGCGGGGGACGGCGCCGCGGTTGACATCGCGGTAGCACTGGCGCAGTTTCCGTCGCCGCATTCGACGTCGAGGATCCGACCATGGCCAAGCCGCAGACCGTCCTGATCAAGCTCGTGAGCACCGCCGGTACCGGCACCTTCTACACCACGAGCAAGAATACTCGGAACACCACCGAGAAGATGAAGATGCGGAAGTACGACCCGAAGATCCGCAAGCACGTCGAGTTCACCGAAGCCAAGATCAAGTAAACCGGCTTTCGTGACCAGCCCGGCCATCGGCATCGACCTCGGTGGCACCAAGACCGAGGTCATCCTCATCGACGACGACGGGGGGGAGCAGGCCCGACGCCGGGTGCCTTCGCCGAAAAACGACTACCGGGCGACCATCGAAACGATCGCGGAGCTGGTCGCCTGGGCGGAAGCGCAGGCCGATGTTCCCTGCACGGTCGGCGTCGGCCATCCGGGCTCGATCTCGCCCGCCTCCGGCCTGATCCGCAACGCGAATTCGACGTGGCTGAACGGCCAGCCCTTCGGCCGCGACCTCGAGGCCCGGCTGGAGCGGCCGGTGGCGATGGCCAACGACGCCGACTGCCTCGCCCTCTCCGAGGCGACCGACGGCGCCGGAGCGGGGGCCCGCGCCGTCTTCGCGGTGATCATCGGCACCGGCACCGGCGGCGGCCTCGTGCTCGACGGACGGCCGATCCACGGCGCCAACGGCATCGCCGGCGAATGGGGGCACAACGCCCTGCCCTGGCCCACGCCGGACGAGTTCCCCGGACCCCGCTGCTGGTGCGGTAAGGACGGCTGCATCGAGACGTGGCTGAGCGGCACGGCCCTCGGCCGCGAGGCCTCCCGGGCCTTCGGCCGGCCGGTCAGCGGGGCCGAGGCCGCGGGCGCGGCAGCTCGGGGCGATGCCACCGGCCTCGACGTGATGCACGCCTATGCCGAGCGCTTCGCCAAGGCCAGCGCCACCGTCATCAACCTGTTCGACCCCGACGTCGTGGTCCTCGGCGGCGGCGTGTCGAACGTCGACCTGCTCTACGACCTCGTCCCGCCCGCTTGGCAACGCTGGGTGTTCGCCGACCGCATCACCACGCGGCTGGTCCGGGCGAAGCACGGCGACAGTTCGGGCGTGCGCGGAGCGGCCTGGCTCGGGCGGCGGGCTGCGACGCCCGGCTAGGGGCAGTCCGGCTCCGGCAGCCAAGCCATGTGCTCGAGCGTCGCCTTC
>JBMCMJ010000169.1:0-5940 GCA_048615135.1 Pseudomonadota bacterium | reverse complement strand
GTCGAGGTGCCGGTCGAGGTTCTGCCCGGTGAGCACGAAGCGGACCTCCTCGGCGACGTTGGTCGCGTGGTCGCCGATCCGCTCCAGGCTCTTCGCGGCGAACAGGAGCTGCGTGCCGACCGCCACCGCCAGCCGCCCGTCCTGCATGCCGACGATCAGCCGGTGGAACACGTCGTCGTAGCTCTCGTCGATGTCGACGTCGCCGTGCCACGCCTCGGTCGCGAGGCCGAGATCGCGTTCCGTGAAGGCCTCCAGGCTCTTGGCCAGAAGCTCGCGCACCTCGCCGCCGAAGCGCAGGACCGGCTGCGCGTCCTCGAGCCAGCCGTCGTCGCCGAGCCGGATCACCCGCTTGGCGATGCTCTTCGCGTGGTCGCCGACCCGCTCCAGGTTGGCCGCCAGCCGCTCCGCCGCGATCACCTCGCGCAGGTCGTTGGCGACCGGCTGGTAGCGGGCGAGGATGCGCATCACCCGCGCCTGCACGTCGCGCTCGAGTTCGTCGGCCCGCCCGTCCAGCTCGATCACCGCCGACGCCTTGGTCCGATTCGCGGTTGCCAGCACCTCGAGTGCCTGCGCCAACTCGTCCCGCACCGTACGGCCGAGGTCGGTCACCTCCCGACGCAGCTGGACCAGTTCCTCGTCGAACGCCTTGATCGTGTGTCCGGTGCTCATCGCCGCGCTCCTCAGCCGAACCGGCCGGTGATGTAGTCCTGGGTCCGCTGATCGACCGGGTTGCCGAAGACCTCGTCGGTCGGTCCCTCCTCGACGAGGTAGCCGATGTGGAAGAAGGCCGTCTTTTGCGAGACGCGAGCCGCCTGCTGCATCGAGTGGGTGACCATGATGATGGTGTAGTTCTGGCGCAACTCGTCGATCAGGTCCTCGACGCGCGCCGAGGCGATCGGGTCCAGCGCCGAGCAGGGCTCGTCCATCAGGATCACGTCCGGGCTGACGGCGATCGCCCGGGCGATGCAGAGCCGCTGCTGCTGGCCGCCCGAGAGGCCCGTGCCCGGCTCGCTCAGCCGGTCCTTCACCTCGTCCCAGAGCGCCGCGCCGCGCAGGCTCTTTTCGACGATGGCGTCCATCTCGGCCTTCGAATTGGCGAGGCCGTGGATGCGCGGGCCGTAGGCGACGTTCTCGTAGATCGACTTCGGGAACGGGTTGGGCTTTTGGAACACCATGCCGACCCGCGCGCGCAGTTCGACCACATCCAGGCTCGGATCGTAGATGTCCTCCCCATCCAGGGTGATCCTGCCGTCGACCCGCGCCCCGACGATGGTGTCGTTCATCCGGTTGAGGCAGCGCAAAAAGGTCGATTTGCCGCAGCCGGACGGGCCGATGAACGCGGTGACCGCCTTCTCGGGAATGTCCAGGCTGACCCCGAACAGCGCCTGTTTGGTGCCGTAGGACATGTTGACCTTCTGCGCCTGCACCTTGGGCCGCTGATTGGTCGGCAGGGGCCGTCGGACGGTCTCCCGCGTGGCGGGGTCGATCACCTCGCGCTGCACGGGCTCGGCAACGGGCTGGGTCGCCATCGGGCGGTCTCCGAAGATATCGAGGGGGGGCCGGCTCACCACTTCCGCTCCAGGCGCTGGCGGAGGAAGATGGCGACGGCGTTCATGGTGATGAGAAAGCCGAGCAGCACCAGGATGCCGGCCGAGGTGCGGGCGACGAAGCCGCGCTCCGGGCTGTCCGCCCAGATGAAGATCTGCGTCGGCAGGGCGGTCGAGGCCTCCAGGATGCCGCCCGGCGGGCTGGTGATGAAGGCGTTCATGCCGATCAGCAACAGGGGTGCCGTCTCGCCGAGGGCTTGGGCCAGGCCGATGATGGTGCCCGTCAGGATGCCCGGGATGGCCAGCGGCAGCACATGGTGCATCACCACCTCGTGCTTCGAAGCCCCCACGCCCAGCGCTGCCTCGCGGATCGAAGGGGGGACCGCCTTCAGCGCGTTGCGGGTGACGATGATGATGGTCGGCAGGGTCATCAGCGCCAGCACCATGCCACCCACCAAAGGAGCCGAGCGGGGCATGCCGAACCAGCCCAGGAAGACCGCGAGGCCCAACAGCCCGAACACGATCGACGGCACCGCCGCGAGGTTGTTGATGTTGACCTCGATGAGGTCCGTCCAGCGGTTCTTCGGCGCGAACTCCTCGAGGTAGATGGCCGCCCCCACGCCGAGCGGGAAGCTCAACAGGAAGCACACGAGCAGGGCCAGGGCCGAGCCGACGATCGCACCGGCCAGACCGGCCAGTTCCGGGAACCGGCTGTCGGCATTGAAGAAGAGGGCCCAGTTGAAGGGCATGGACACCCGATCCTCGGCGACCAGCCTGTCGAAGAGGGCGATATCGGCGTCGGTCACCCGCCTTCGGTCTTCCGGCAGGTCGCGATTCACCAGCCCCTTGGCGAGTTGATCGAAGGGATCGGACGCCGGAATGGTGAAGGTCACCGTCTGCCCGATCAGATCCGGATCGGCAACGACGCGATCACGGATCATGAACCGCGCGTTGTTGGTCAGGATCGAGGTCGCCCGGCGCACGTCCAGGTCCTCGATGTCGGCGAAGGTTGCCGCCACCGAATCGTTCAGGATCGCCCGCCAGTTGGCGCGGCGCGGATTGGCTTGATCGATGACCTCGGCGTCGAGGACCACGTCGATCGCGACCATCGTCTGGGTGAACGCCCGATAGCCGGTAAAGACCAGCGAACCCACCAGGATCGCCAGCAGCGCGCAGGCGATCACGATCGCCCCGATGCCCGCGAGCCGCAGTCGCGTTTCCTTGGCGTAGCGTTGCTTGCGACGCGCGATGGCCGTGTCCGAATGCCAATCCACCCGGCCGGCCGTGGAGGGCGAGACCACGCTACTCATATTGTTCCCTGTATTTGCGGACGATGTGGAGCGCGATGACGTTGAGGCCGAGCGTGACGATGAACAGCACCAGGCCGAGCGCGAAGGCGGCGAGCGTCTTCGGATTGTCGAAGGCGGTGTCGCCGATCAGCAAGGTCACGATCTGCACCGTCACCGTGGTGACCGAATCGAGCGGGTTGAAGGTCAAGGTGGCGATCAACCCGGCGGCCATGACCACGATCATGGTCTCGCCGACGGCCCGGCTGAGCGCCAGGAGGATGCCGCCCATCACCCCGGGCAACGCCGCCGGGAGCAGCACCTTCGTGACGGTCTCGGCGCGTGTGGCACCGAGCGCCAGCGACCCGTCGCGCATCGACTGCGGCACGGCCCTGAGCGCATCGTCGGTGAGCGACGAGATGAACGGGATCAGCATGATCCCCATCACCATGCCGGCCGAAAGGGCCAAGTTGGGCGAGACCTCGATGCCGATCGCCGCCCCGGCGCCGCGCAGGGCCGGCGTCACCACCAGAATGGCGAAGAAGCCGTAGACCACGGTGGGCACGCCCGCGAGGATCTCGAGGATCGGCTTGATGGTCCGCCGGGTGCCCTCGCTCGCGAACTCGACCAGATAGATCGCCGAGAAGAGGCCGATCGGCACGGCAACCGCCATGGCGATGGTCGCGATCAGCAGCGTGCCGGTGAACACGGGCACCGCGCCGAACGCGCCGGCGCCGGCGATCTGGTCCGGGCGCATCGCGATCTGCGGTTCCCAACGCAGTCCGGTGAGGAACTCGACGGGCGGCACCATCGCGAAGAACAGCCAGGATTCGAACACCAGGGCGCCGATGATGCCGATGGTGGTCAGGATCGCCACCACCGAAAAGAAGATGATCAGCACCGTGACGAAGCGCTCGAAACCCTGCCGGGCGCGGAACCGCGGCGCCAGACGTTGCCGGGTGAGCGTCAGCGCCAGGATCATGGCCGCCAGCGCCGCGACCACCATGGCCCAGCCGGCGATGCCCTGCCAGCGTGCGTAGCGCGCCGCGGCCTCGCGGATCGCGGCTTCGGGCTCGCCGAACACGATGCCCGCCGCCACGTTCTTGATCTCGGCCAGGAGCAGCCGCATCTCCGCCGCGCTACGCCCTTCGGTGAGCGTCGACGGCAGGCTCGCCAAAATCAGCGAATCCAGCACGCTCCGCTCGAACAGCAGCCACAAGAGCACGAGGACCAAGGACGGCACGCCCACCCAAATGGCAACGAACGCGCCGTGATAGACCGGGCGGGAATGCACCTTGGGGCCGCTCGCGGCGACGAAGCCGTTCGCTTGGCTGCGGCCGACGAAGAACGCGACGCAGGTCAGGATCAAGATGGCGTAGAAAGCGTAGGTCACCATGGCCTGCGTCCGCCCGAGAGTCGAAAAGGGCGGGGGTGCCCGCGTCGAGCACCCCCGCCCGCGGAGAATCAGGAGCCGGAGAAGGTCTTGCCGGCCACCACGTCTTCCATGGTCTGCTGACGGCGCTCCTCCGGCAGCGGCACCAGACCGCGCGCTTCGAGCAGCCCACCGCCGCCGAGGACCTCATCGGTCATGTAGAACTCGATGAACTCGTTGAGCCCCGGGATCACGCCGCGATGCGCGTTCTTGACGTAGAAGAACAGCGGCCGCGCCACCGGGTAGGACCCATCGGCGATGGTTTCGAAGCTCGGCTCCACGTCGTCGATCGGCACGCCCCGCAGGCTATCCTGGTTCTCGTACAGGAACGAATAGCCGAAGATACCGAGCGCGTTCTCGTCCTGAACGAGCCGCTGCACGATCAGGTTGTCGTTCTCACCGGCCTCGATGAACGGGCCGTCCTGGCGCATGCGCGAGCAGACCTCTTCCCAGCGGTCCTCGTCGCTCTCTTCCAACTCGGCGATCGTCTCGAATTCGTTGCAGCCCTCGTGCATCACGAGTTCGACGAAGGCATCGCGGGTGCCCGAGGTCGGCGGCGGGCCGAGCACGACGATCGGCGCATCCGGCAGGGACGAGTCGATCTCGCTCCAGCGCTCGTAGGGGTTCGCGACGATCTCGCCGTCCACCTCGACCTCGGAAGCGAGCGCCTGGAAGATCTGCGCCTTGGTGAGCCCGAACTCCGGGGCGTCGACCGAATGCGCGATCGAGAGACCGTCGGAGCCGATATAGGCCTCGGTGATGTCGGTCACGCCGTTCGACTCGCAAAGCTCGAACTCGGAGCCGGTCATCGCCCGCGACGCGCCGGTGATGTCGGCGAAGTCGGGGCCCACACCGCCGCAGAAGATGCGCATGCCGCCACCGGTGCCGGTCGATTCGACCACCGGCGCCGGGCGGCCGGTCGTCTGGGCGAACTCTTCGGCCACCGCCTGGTTGTAGGGGAACACGGTCGACGAGCCGACGATGCGGATCTGCTCGCGAACCTGGGCCTGCGCCTCGGCGGCGACCAGACCGCCGACGGCGGCCAGCGCCACCGCACTGGTGAGGGTGATGAACTTCAAGGGTGCTCTCCCGCTTGACGCTTGCACGGACAGGCCACCGGGCGACCGGCGGCACTGGGGCTGCCCTAGACCAGTTCGGTGACAGGTTGATGACGGCCAACGCGGTCCAGGCGCCTCCCCGGAGGTCGCGTTGCGGCGGCCAGCGCGCCCGCCTAGCCTCTCCTTTGGACGGTTGACCCAGGGGATCGAGGACCGAGATGCCGACCACCACCGCCCCCTTCACTCCGGCGGGCCTGCGCGAAGCCCGCGCCAAACGCCGCAGCGCCCGACCGCGCGACTTGGCCGAGAGCCTGGGCGTGCCGGAAGCCGCCCTGGTCGCGGCGCAGATCGGCCGCGACGTCGTCCGTCTGGACCCGCGCCCCGACCGGCTCCTGGCCCGCCTGCCGGCGCTCGGCGCGGTCATGGGCCTGACCCGCAACGACGCGTGCGTGATCGAGCACAGCGGCCGCTACGGCACCTATCGGCAGGATCAGGTCACGGGCGCCGATATCCGCCTGGAGATCACGCCCGCCGCTTGGGCGTTCGCCTTCGCCCAGACCGAAAAGGGCAAGCGCAGCGTGCAGATCTACGACGCCGCCGGCGACGCGGTGCACAAG
>JBMCMJ010000168.1:0-5949 GCA_048615135.1 Pseudomonadota bacterium | reverse complement strand
GGGTGCTCGAGGCAGCGGCGGTAGATGGTTTCGTAGGCCGCGCGCATGGCGCCGACGCTCTGGTCGGCGCGGTCGAGGTGGGGCTTGAGGTCGGCGTGGGCGGCGGCGATTTCGTCGAGCAGGGCGGCCTCGTCGAAACGGGTGAAGCGGCCGTCCTGCATCACCACCTCGCCGTCGACCATGACGAGGGCGAGGTCCTGGCCGCTCTCGGCGTAGACGAGTTGGCGGAGCGGGTCGTTGAGCGGGGTGAAGGCGGGCGCGCGCAGCCGGTAGCCGGTGAGGTCGGCGGTCATGCCGGGGGCGATCGTGCCGAGCCGGTCGCCGAGGCCGAGGGCTTTGGCGCCGTTGACGGTGGCGGCCGTCCAAGCCTCGGCGGCGGTGATCCAGCGGTCGGGATCGCCGCCGCGGATCTTCTGCACCAGTGCCGCATTGTTGACGGCCTTCAACATGCTGACGGTGAAGCTGGAGCCGCAGGCATCGGTGCCGAGGCTGACGTTGACGCCCGCCTCCAGCAGTTCGCGGACCGGGCAGAGGCCCGAGCCGAGCGAGAAGTTGCTGGTGGGGTTGTGCTGCAGGGTGGCGCCGGTGCGGGCGAGGATGTCGATCTCGCGGGGGTTGAGCCAGACGCCGTGGATCAAGGAGACGCCCGGGCGGAGGAAGTCGACGCGGTCGAGATACTCGATCATCGTCGAGCCGTAGAACAGCTCGCCGGTCACCACCTGCAGGCGGGTTTCCTGGACGTGGATGATGATCGGCAGGTCGTGGTCGTCGGCGAGGCGGCGGAGCCGACGCAGGAACGGCTCGCTGCAGCGTTGCGGCGCGGAAGGCGAGATCGCCATGCCGACCCGCGTCGCGTGCGGATGGCGTTCCTTCAGGAGCGGCGTGACGTAGGCGAGCAGGTCCTCGGGCGTCGAGCGCGGCTTGCCGGTGAGTTCGGCGAGCAGGTCCGGCGGGAAGGTCTCCTCGACAAAGGGCACTGCCTTGAAAAAGGGCAGATCGAACAGGCCGGGGGCAACCAGGGCGCGGATGCCGGCGTCCTCGTAGGCCTGCAGCACCGCTTGGACGTGCTCGGGGATCAGGACGGGCGAGATGTTGAGGTCGTCGACGATCGTGGTGGTGCCGGTGCGCAGCGCCTCGATGGCGCTCAGGAGGGTGCGCAGATAGACCTGCCGGGCGGTGAACGGCACCGCGTCGGGCGGGCGGACGAAGTTCATCCACACCTCGAGCGGCAGGTTCTCGTAGCGGCCCTTGGCGAAGGTCTCGTGGCTGTGGGTGTGGCCGTTGATCAGGCCGGGCGTCACGAGCAGACCCGTCGCGTCGATCACCCCGCCCTCGGGCGGCTGCATACCGGCCGGGCGGACCTCCGCGATCCGCGCCCCGTCGAGCACGATGTCGACCGGCGTCTCGGAGGCCCTGGGCGGGCTCTCCACCAGGGCCCGTGCGTTGACGATCGTCCGCCGCGTCATGCCTCGTCTCCCCCGATGTCCACGGGCCGCACCATGCCCCGCTGGCACGACGGTTGCTAGACTTTGGCGTGATCCAGTTGGTATACCGCATTGGAAAGCGAGCGCGGTCAACGCAACGGGGAGGGGACGTGACGCGCGATGCCGGCGTGGCGCTGGTCGGCCTGCTGCTCGGTCTGGGCGTGATCCTGCTCGTCCCGAGCCACGCCGCGCGCGAGGGCTATGCGGCCCTGACCGACATCCAATCGCCCGGGTTTTTCCCGCTGGTGCTGGCGGGCTGCCTCGTCGTCACCGGCACCGTCTCCCTGCTCGCCGGCCTGCGCCCCGGGCGGGCCGCAGCACGGGACGGCGATCAGCGGCGGGTGGAGATGCCGCTGCGTCTCGCCGCCACGATGGGGCTCCTGGTCGCCTATTATTTCGGGCTGATCTGGCTCGGCATGCTGCCGGCGTCGATGTTGTTGATCCTGACGCTCGGCCTCGTGCTCGGCTACCGCAATCTCTGGCTGCTCGCGGCCGTCGCCTTGACGGTGCCGACGGGCGTCCATCTGCTCTTCCGCCGCCTGCTTTACGTGCTGCTGCCCGAGGGGCGGCTCTGGTGATCATCGAGGATCTGATCCAGGGCATCACCGGCTTCTTCACGGTGCTGAGCGTGTCGGCAGCATTGCTCGGACTGGTCGCAGGCATCCTGGTCGGCGCCCTGCCGGGGCTCACGGCGACCATGACCATCGCCGTGCTGACGCCCTTCACGTTCTTCATGGACATGCAGATCGCGCTGCCGTTCCTGCTCGGCATCTACAAGGGGGCGATCTACGCGGGCTCGATCCCGGCGATCCTGATCAACACGCCGGGGACCAACGCCGCCGCCGCCACGACGCTCGACGGCTTCCCGCTCGCGCGCCAGGGCAAGGCGCGCCAGGCGCTGGAGATGAGCCTCTACGCTTCGGTGATCGCCGACATGCTGGCGACGCTCGTGCTGATCGCGGTGACCGCCCCCTTGGCCGCCATCGCCATCCGCTTCAGCTCGCCCGAGTTCACCATCCTGTTCGTCTTCGCGCTCCTGATGGTGGCGGGGGTGAGCGGGCCGAGCCTGGGCAAGGGCCTGATCGCCGCCTTGGTCGGCGGCCTGATCGGCTGCATCGGCCTCGACCCGATGTCCGGCCAGCAGCGCTTCACCTTCGGCTTTCCCGAACTCACGGGCGGGATTTCGCTGGTGCCGGTGCTGATCGGCATGTTCGCCCTGAGCGAGGTGATGCTGCAGGCCGAGCGCCGGGTCGTCGGGACCATCGCCGCGGCCGGCACGCACGACGAGCGCCGGCTGAGCTGGCGGGAGCTGCGCGCCAATCTCGGGAACATCATCCGCTCGTCCGGCATCGGCATCGGCCTGGGTGCCCTGCCGGGGCTCGGCGCCGAGATCGCCTGCTGGCTGGCCTATGGCGTCGCCAAGCGCCGCTCGAAGCAACCGGCAACCTACGGCAGGGGCTCGCTCGAGGGGGTGGCGGCCGCCGAGGCCGGCAACAACGCGACGGTGCCCGCCACGCTCATCCCGATGCTGGTCTTCGGCATTCCGGGCGACACCGTGACCGCCGTCCTGATCGGCGCCTTCATGGCGCAGGGCCTGTTTCCGGGCCCCTTGCTGTTCCAGCAGCAGGGCGAGGTGATCTACGGCCTGTTCGGCATCCTGCTCTTGACCAATTTGCTGCTGATCGTCTTCGGGCTGCTCGCGATCCGCTATCTGCGCCACGTCGTGACGGTCCCGCAGTCACTCCTGCTGCCGGTGGTCGTCGTGCTCTGCTTCGCCGGGGCCTACGCCTACAACTCCAACATGCTCGACGTGCTGGTGCTGCTGGTCGGCGGCTTCGCCGGCTACGTGATGCGCAAGACCGGCGTGCCGATCCCGCCCTTCGTCATCGCCCTCTTGTTGGGTCCGGGCCTGGAGAACGCGTTGCGCCAGTCGCTGCTGTTCTCGATGGACGGCCCCTGGATCTTCGTGGCGCGCCCGATCTCGGCAACGCTGCTGGCCGTCCTGGTGGCCACCATCCTGGTGTTTGCCTGGAGCCGCCTGCGTGCGCGCCGAGCCGGCCCGGAACGGTGACGCGCAACGACCCTGCCCCGCCCTCACCAACCAAGGAGAGACCGACCATGCGTGCGACGACCCTTCTCGCCGGTGCGGCCGTAGCCGCCGCGGCCTTCGGCCTGGAGCCGGCACCGGTCCAGGCCCAGGACTTTCCCGGAAAGCCGATCCGGCTGATCATCCCCTACCCGCCGGGTGGCGCCTCGTCGCTCAACGGCGGCGTGCTCGCGACGGCGGCCGAGCCCTATTTCGGCCAGCCGATGATCCCGACCATCCGCGCCGGCGGCGGCGGCATCGCCGGTGCGGCGTTCGTGCTCGGCGAGCCGGCGGACGGCCACACGGTCTTTCTCGGCGACGTGACCATCAACTCGCTGCGCCCGCTGGTCGAGGACGGCATCACCTACGAGCCGGACGACTTCACGCCGATCGCCCGGATCACCCTCGATCCGATGGTGTTCGTCGCCTCGCCGTCGGCGCCCTTCTCCACCATGGGCGAGATGGTCGCCTATGCCGAGGCCAATCCGGACCAGCTCGTCTACAGCTCGGACAACGTCAACGGTTGGACCTACGTCGCGTTCAAGGCGCTCGAGGCCGCGACCGGCATCGAGATGCGCGGGATCGAGTTCGGCGGCGGCGGGCCGGCCGTCGCCAATATCCTCGGCGGCAACACGATGGCCTATGCCGGTGCGCCCGCGGTGGTCGGCGAGCACGTCCAGAGCGGCGCGCTGATCCCGTTGTGCGCGGCCGGCACCGAGCGGGTCTCGACCCTGCCGGACGTGCCGACCTGCCAGGAGGAAGGCTTCGACGTGGTCTGGCAGGTGTGGCTGGGCGCCCTGGTCCACGCCGACACGCCCGAGGACCGGGTGACGTTCCTGCGCGACGCCTTCGCCGAGCTGATCGAGGACGAGGGCCTCGGCCTGCTGATGGCGCGGATCAACACCAATGTCCGCTTCCTCGGCGGCGAGGAATGGGCGGGTGAACTCGAGGCCGAGCAGGCGCGGCTGCTCGAGATCTACGAGCTCACCCGGTAACGACGCCGACGCATCCGATCGCTCAGGCGCGCGGCCACCGGCCGCGCGCCTGCAGCACCTCGCGCAGGACGCTCGGCCGGTCGCTCATCAGGCCGTCCACGCCCAGATCCAGCAGGCGGTGCATCACGTCCGGCTCGTCCACCGTCCAAACGTGGACCTGGACGCCGCGGGCATGGGCGGCCCGGACGAACCGTCCGGTCGAAAGGGCAATGCCCTGGTAGCTCGGCGGGATCTGCACCATGGGGAAGGGCGGCCGGGGCAGCGGGATGCCCCACCCCTCGAGCCAGAGGCGCGCAACACCGACATGGGCGGGCGACCAGCACAGGTCATCGCCCAGTTCGCGCCGCAAGCCGTCCGTCCAGCGTCCATCGAAGGCTCCGACGCCGACGCGCGAAAGGGCGCGATGGCGGCGAATCGAATCGGCCATGGGCAGGACGGCGTCGGCGGTCTTGATCTCCAGGTTGCAGCAGAGTTCCGGATGCCCCTCGAGCAGCGAATCGAGGCGCATCAACGAGCTACCGCCGCGGGTGCGCAGACGGCGGAGCTCCGCCCAGGTCAGGTCGGCGACCCGCGCCCGGACGCCGGTCATCCGTTCCAGATCGTCGTCGTGGAACAGCACCGCCACGCCGTCGCGACTCGCCTGCACGTCGGTCTCGACGTGGGTGAACCCGAGCGCCGCCGCATGGGCGAAGGCGGCCTCGGTATTCTCCTCCGCCTCCAGCGAGCCGCCGCGATGGGCGAAGGCCAGCGGCAGCGGGTGGGTTAGGAAGGGAAAACGACCCGTCATGGCTGCAGGCCCCCGTGGTCCCGACGCCAGTCGCTTGCCACGACGACCGAGGCGTCGGCATCCCAGGCGAGCCAGACAGCGGCATCCGCCTCCGGTTCGAGCGGTCGCTCGAAGGCCGGCTCGTGGACGATCAGCTCGCCGGGCGCTCGTGGAGTTCGTCCGGCCCACCGAGTTGCACGACGTCGAGCGCCCGCTCGATCTTCGCGTCGGCCTCGGCTCGGCCGAATCCCGCGCGCCCGCAAGGGAAACCCGCCACTTCCGGCCACGGTCAGATGGGGAAACAACGCATAGCCCTGCAACACCATGCCGAAACTGCGCCGCTCGGGCGGCAGGCTCGTGATGTCGCGCCCGTCGATCAGGATCGCGACCTCGGTCGGCGTGGTGAAGCCCGCGATGGTCATCAGGATGGTCGTCTTGCCGGAGCCGGAGGGACCGAGCAGGGTGACGAACTCGCCGTAGAGCTTGCCGAGATCCTTCACCTGGAGCGCATGCGCCGTCATCGTCGTCCCATCCTTCACCGATCGACGCACCGACTCGACGCACCGACCCTAGCAAAGGACGGGCCGAACGCGAGTGCCAAGGTCAAGGAGCGAGTTC
>JBMCMJ010000167.1:0-6029 GCA_048615135.1 Pseudomonadota bacterium | reverse complement strand
GCCCCCATGATCGGCGGCATGATCTGCCCGCCGGTCGAGGCCACGGCCTCGACGGCACCGGCGAAGGCGGGCCGGTAGCCGATGCGCTTCATCAACGGGATGGTGAAGGCCCCCGTGGTCATGACGTTGGCGACCGCCGAGCCGGAGACCGTGCCGAACAGGCCCGAGGTCACCACCGCCACCTTGGCGGGGCCGCCGGCCGTGTGACCGGTGAGGCTCAGGGCGAAATCCATGAAGAGTTTGCCGGTCCCGGTCCGCTCGACCAGCGCGCCGAACAGGATGAACAGCATCACGTAGGTGGCGGAGACGCTGATCGGGATGCCGAAGATGCCCTCGGTCGAGATGTAGAGTTGCTCGAGCAGGACCGGCCATTCGACGTTCACGCCGAACATCGCGTAGACGACGAACACGGCCGCCGTCACCGGCAGCGCCCAGCCGACCGCGCGCCGGGTCGCTTCCAGCAGCAGCAGGACCATCGCCACGCCGAAGATCCAGTCGGCGGTGCGCATCGGGTCGACGTACATCATCCGGTTGTAGATGTACGGGGTGGAAAGCGCCGGATAGACGCAGACGGCCAACGCGGCCAGGGCCAGGAGGATGCCGGAGATGCCGGGGCGATCGGCCGGCCGCCCGGTCCAGGCCGGCAGGATCAAGAAGCCGAGCACCATGGCGAAGCCCAGATGCGTCGCCCGGAAGGCGAGCGCGTCGGGCGGGCCGAAATAGGCGGTCCACAGATGAAAGACCGCCATGGCGAGGCCGATGGCCGTGATCGCCCACGCCACCCAGCGGTGGAAGCCGACGGGGGTGGGAGTCTCGACTTCTGCGGTGGCCATCGGCCTCGGATCCGGGCTAGCGGGGTGTCAGAGGACGCCCTGTTCCTCGTAGAAGCGGCGGGCCCCGTCGTGCAGCGGCACGCCGGTCTCGACGGCCATCGACTCGGGCGTCGCGTTCGCCATGGCGCGGGCGACCGCAGCCATGTCGTCGACGTTGCCGGCGATGCCGGCGAGCACGCCGTAGACGACGTCGGCATCGAGGTCGCAGCGGGCGATGATGTGCGTCGAGTAGCCGATCGTCGGCACGGCCTCGTCCTGGCCCGGATAGGATTCCGCCGGGATCATGATCCGCTGATAGCCCGGGTTGATCTCCTGCATGCGGGCGAGCCCTTCGTCGTCGATCTCCAGCACGCGGATGTCACGGGCCGAGGCGAGGTCCATCACCGCACCGGCGGGCACGGTCGTCCCCAGGGTGAAGACGTCGGCGTTGCCGTCCTTCATCAGGGCAACCGCGTCGGTGTAGCTGCCGAAATTGACCCGCCCCATGTCGTCGTAGGTCATGTCGTAGGCGGCGAGCAGGTCCGCGGTGATCGCCTCCGCGGTGTTGCCGCGCGGCTGCGCCGCGAGCGAGGTGCCCTCCATCTCGGCGATCGAGGCCGGACCGTCGGCGTTGGCGACCACCTGGAAGAACTGCGGGTAGAGGGTGCCGACGTTGCACACGTTCGGCGTCGGCTCGCCCGCGAAGGCGCCCTTGCCGTTGATCCCCTCGACGGTCGAGACGGAGTTGGCGAAGGCGATGTCGGCGCGGCCGGCCTGCAGCGCCTTGACGTTGGCGATACCCGCGCCCGGCAGCACCTGGACGCCCAGGCCCATTTCCCGTTCGGCGATGCTCTGGATGGCCCCGCCCAGCGGATACCACGAGCCGCCCTGCGGGCCGGTCATCAGACGGACCTGCTGCGCCGAGGCGGTGCCGGCGAAGGCGGTGAGCGCAGCCGCGCAAACAGCGCCCAGCACGAGGGCGCGGCGTTCGAAGCTCATGTTTGTCCTCCCTGTGTCGATCGGTTGAGTTCCGACCGTGGTTCGTAGCGAACGTCATAGCACAGGTGCCCAGCCCCTCAAGCCCAGGGGCAGCTTCGACGCACCGTCACGGACTTGTCACCGAGCTGGTGTAGCGCCACACGTCGATCGATGGCCGGCGGCGCACGAGGCAGGCCGCCCGAGAACGAGGACGACCATGACCAGCCGATCCCCCCTTCTCACCCGGCTCACCCGGCGCCGCGCCCTGAAGACGGCGGCGCTCGCCACCACCGCGGTGGCGGCACCCGCGATCATCAGCCCGCGCGCTTTGTCGTCGTCGGGCGAGTTGAACCTCTACACCTGGTCCGACTACGTCTATCCGGAGATGATCGAGAGCTTCGAGGGCCAGACCGGGATCAAGGTCAACCTCTCGACCTACGGCTCGAACGACGAGGTGCTGAACCGCCTGCGCGCGTCGCGCGGGGAAGGCTTCGACGTGGTGATGCCGTCGATCACCTACACACCCGCCTGGGTCGAGCAGGAACTCCTGCAGCCGCTCGACGAGAGCCGCATCGACCACGACGGCATCATCCCGTCGATCTGGGCGTCCAGCCGCGAACTCGGCGCGATCCAGAACGGCGAGCGCTACACCACGCCGTTCAACTGGGGCACCGAGGGCCTCTTGATCGACACGCAGGCGATCGAGCCGGTCTACGGCGAGCTGGGCTTCGGTAGCTTGTGGATGCCCGAGGCCCGCGGCCTGGTCACCATCCGCGCCCATTCGGGCATGCTCGGCATGGGCCTCTACCTCGATTCGATCGGCGAGCTGGCCTCCAACCGGATGCGGGACAGCTACGTGGACGAGGCGCGGATGCGCGAGATCTACGAGCGCATCCTCGCCTTTGCGATCGAGCACAAGCCGTGGATCGTCCAGTTCTGGTCGAACGCGCAGGAGACCGAGGCGGCCTTTTTGCAGAATGGTGCGGTGATCGGCCAGACCTGGGACGGTCCGGCCATGCGGATGCGCACCGACAGCAATGGCCGCTACACCTATCTGGCGCCCAAGGAAGGGGCGATGACCTGGATGGACTCGATCGGCATCCCGGTCGGCGCGGCGAACGTCGATGCGGCCTATGCCTGGATGAACTGGTACTACCAGCCGGAAAACGCCGCGATCCACGTTCGCCTGTCGGGCTACAACTCGGTCACCGCCGGGGCCGCCGAATTGGCCGGCGACGAGTACGCGGCGAACTTCGCCGCCGCCTATCCGGGCGATGCCATCGACAATCTCTGGTGGTATCCGCCGGAGCCGACTTGGTTCCAGCAGGCGCGGGCCGAGTTCCGCGACCGCTTCCTCTCGGCGTGAGCCACGCGGCTGCCCGTGCCACGGCACGGGCAGCCGGTTCGGGGAGTTCGATGCAGGGTCAAGCCGTCACCCTCGCCGGGGTCACCATGGCCTTCGGCGACTTCGTCGCGGTGCGCGACGTGAGCCTCGAGGTGCGACCGGGCGAGTTCTTCTCGTTTCTCGGCCCGTCGGGCTGCGGCAAGACCACCATCCTGCGGATGATCTCGGGCTTCAACCGGCCGACCTCGGGGAGCATCCGCATCGGCGGGCGGGACATGGCGGGCATCGGCCCCAATCGCCGGCCGACCGCGCTGATCTTCCAGAACCTCGCCCTCTTCCCGCTGATGAAGGTGTGGGAGAACGTCGCCTTCGGCCTCGAGGTGCGCGGTGTGGCGAAGGCGGCGCGGCGGCGGCGGGCCGACGAACTCCTCGAACTGGTGGCGCTCGGCGACCAGGGCGACAAGCTGGTCTTCGAACTGTCGGGCGGGCAGCGCCAGCGGGTCGCCATTGCCCGCGCACTCGCCGTCGAGCCGTCGGTGCTGCTGCTCGACGAGCCGCTCTCCGCCCTCGACCTCAAGCTCCGCCAGCAGATGCGGGCGGAGTTGCGGGCGATCCAGAAGCGGACCGGCGTTACCTTCGTCTACATCACCCACGATCAAGGCGAGGCGCTCACCATGTCCGACCGGGTCGGCGTGATGAGCCAGGGGGTGCTGGAGCAGGTCGGCACGCCCGAGGACGTCTACGACCGGCCGGAGACGGCGTTCGTCGCCACCTTCGTCGGCGAGAGCAACCCGTTCGTCGGCACGGTCGCGCGAACGCTCGACGGGCTGGCGGAGATCGCGACGCCGGTCGGCCCGCTGCGCGGCCGCAACCCGAAGAGCTTGGCACCGGGCGCGCCGGCCGTGCTGTTCATCCGACCCGAACGCTGTCACCTCGCGGACGACGACGCCCCCAATCGCGTGGCCGGCCGCTTGACCCGCATCGATTTCGAAGGACCGTTCGTCAATCTGTTCGTCGATCACGGCGACAAGCGCGACGCGGTGGTCCACCTGACCAACCACGGCGACGAACCGCACCTCGCCGCGGGCGCTCCCGTCACGTTCGGCTTCGCGCCCGACGCGGCGGTCGTCCTGCCGGCGGCCGCAACCGGCCGTGCGTGACGTCTTCGCACGGCTCGGGCCGGTCGTCGGCGCCTTCGTGCTCGCGACCACGCTGCTCTGGATCGGCCTCATGGTCGTGCTGCCGCAACTGGCGTTGGTCGACCTGTCGTTCCGTCCCAGTCTGCCCCCGGCGCTGCAGGGCGGCCCCGAGGACGTCTACACCCTCGCCAACTACCAGAGCCTCTGGCTCAGCGAGCTGCACCGCACGATCTTCTTCCGCACGGTCTGGTCCGCGGCCCTGGTCACCCTGCTCGCGCTGCTCGTCTGCTACCCGATCGCCTATTTTCTGGCGCAGGTGGCCAAGGGCGGCACCGCGGCCGTCCTGGTCGTCGGCCTGGTGATCCCCTTCTGGATCAACGAGATCCTGCGCACCTTCTCCTGGTTCTTGATCCTGTCGCGCAACGGCATCCTCAACCAGGCGCTGATGGGCGCGGGCCTGACCGAGCTGCCGATCAATTTCGGCGGGCTGGGTGCGGTGCTGATCGGCATGGTCTACGCCTACATCCTGTTCATGGTGTTCCCGCTCTACAACGCCATCGAGAGCCTGGATCGCAACCAGATCGAAGCGGCGCGCGACCTCGGGGCGCCGTGGTGGAAGATCCACACCCGGATCGTCATCCCCCACGCCAAGCCCGGCATCGCCGTTGGCTGCATCATGGTCTTCATGCTGGCGGCCGGCACCGTCGCCGTGCCGCAGATCATGCAGAGCCTGCCGGGTGGCACCGGTGCGCGCTGGTTCACCCAGGTGATCTATTCCTGGTTCTTCGACGGCGGCGACTGGAACAAAGGGGCGGCCTACGCCTTCGCCCTGTTGCTGCTCTGCGTCCTCTTCATCTTCTTGATGATGCGCGTCTTCAAGGTCGGCCTGCGGGACATCGCCAAATGACCTCGAGCCGCCTCGTGCAACTCGCCCTCGGCCTCTACCTCGCGGTCTTCTTCGTCTACCTGTTCGCGCCGTTGATCTTCATGGTGGTCGCGGCCTTCAACGACAGCCGGTTTCCGACCGCCTGGCCCTGGGCAGGCTTCACCCTGGAGTGGTTCTACGGCTTCGATACCCGCGGCCGGCCGGTCGGCCTGTTCCAGGACGCGCGGATGGGCGGCGCGATCTGGAACTCGATCCTGATCGGCCTCGGGGTGATCGCCCTCTCGGTCCCGCTCGGCCTCGCCGGCGCCCTCTTCCTCTCCAGCTTTCGCGGCCGGGCGAAGTCGCTGATCTACGGCGTGATGATCTCGCCGATCCTCACCCCCGGCGTGATCCTCGGCATCTCCACGCTGATCTTCTGGCAGGACCGTTTCGGCATCGGCGGCGGCCTGTTCCTCACCGTCATCGCGCAGACCACCTTCATCGCCGCCTATTGCATGCTGCTCTTCCTGGCGCGCCTCGAGCGGTTCGACTTCACCCTGCAGGAGGCCGCCCTCGATCTGGGGGCCAGCCACGGCTACGTCGTCTGGCGCATCCTGTTGCCCTACCTGCGCCCGGCGATCCTCTCGGCCGCGCTGATCGCCTTTTTGCAGAGCTTCGAGAACTACAACACCACGCTGTTCGTCATCGGCATCCAGGAGACGATGACGCTCAACATCGCGACCCGCGTGCGCCTGGGGCTCACGCCCGCGGTCAACGCGATCGGGGTGATCCTGATCGGCCTGACGGTGATCGGGGCCGTGCTCTACGAGGTCCTGCGTCGCCGCGAGGCGGCCGCCCGCCAAGCGGCCGCGCAGCGCCGTCAAGCGGCC
>JBMCMJ010000166.1:0-6067 GCA_048615135.1 Pseudomonadota bacterium | reverse complement strand
GCGGTCGCCCAATCGATCCCCTGGCCGTCGAGGATCGCCTTGTGCCGCGCGCCGATCACCCGTTTGAGCCGGCTGTGGACCCGAAGCCCCTCCGGCAGGCTGGTCATCTTGAGGCCGAGCTCGCGCAGCCGGTCCTCGGCAACGCCCGTCTGGCCGCGCTCGTATTCCAGAGGTGCGCGGCGCAGGCCGCTCCACACCCCCTCCAGCCAGTCGGCCTTGTTGGTCTTGTAGCTCTTGGAGGCGGCGTGCTCCTCCTCCATGCGCTTTTGGAACGCCTCGTGCATCTGGTCGCACTGATCGCGCGACATGACGCCCTCGGTGACCAGCCGCTCGACGAACAACTGGCGGCAGGTCGGGTGCTGGGCGATGCGCCGGTACATCAGGGGCTGGGTGAAGCTCGGCTCGTCGCCCTCGTTGTGGCCGTGGCGCCGGTAGCACCACAGGTCGATCACCACGTCGCGCTTGAAGCGCTGGCGGAACTCGGCGGCGAGCCGCGCCACGTGCACCACGGCGATGGGATCGTCGCCGTTGACGTGGAAGATCGGTGCCTGCACGCCGCGCGCGACGTCGGACGGATAAGGCGAACTCCGTGCCGCGGAGGGGCTGGTGGTGAAGCCGATCTGGTTGTTGACGACGATGTGGATCGTCCCGCCGGTGCGATAGCCCTTCAGCTCCGACATCTCGAAGCCCTCGTGCACCACGCCCTGGCCGGCAAACGCCGCATCGCCGTGGAACAGCACGCCCATCACCCGGCCGCGTTCCAGATCGCCCTTCTGCCGCTGCTTGGCGCGCACCTTGCCGAGCACCACCGGGTTGACCGCTTCGAGGTGCGAGGGGTTGGCGGTCAGGCTCATGTGGATGGTGGAGCCGTCGGGCAGTTCGCGGTCGGTCGAGGTGCCGAGGTGGTACTTCACGTCACCCGAGCCCAGCACCTCGTCCTGCACGGCGTAGCCCTGGAACTCGGAGAAGATCGCGGCGTAGGGCTTGCCCATGACGTTGGCGAGCACGTTCAGCCGGCCGCGATGCGGCATGCCGATGACGATCTCGTCGACGCCCAAGGGCGCCGCCGTGCGGATGATCGTCTCCATGCAGGCAATCGCGCTCTCGCCGCCGTCCAGGCCGAAACGCTTGGTGCCGGGGAACTTGACGTGCAGGAAGCTCTCGAAGCCCTCGGCCGCCGTCATCTGACGCAGCACCTCGCGCTTCTCGGCGTCGTTGGTCTCGAAGATGCCCTGCAGGCCCTCGATCCGCGCCTGCAACCACGCCTTCTGGTCCGGGTCCTGGATGTGCAGGAACTCGATGCCGACGGTCGAGCTGTAGGTCTTGCGGAGGATCTCGACGATCGTCTGGAGGGTTGCCTTCTCCAGCCCGAGGACGTGATCGAGGTAGAACTCGCGGTTCAGGTCGTCGTCGGTGAAGCCGTAGGTGCGGTAGTCGAGTTCCGGATGGTAGCCCGGATCGGTCAGCCCCAACGGGTCGAGCTTGGCCGCCAGATGGCCGCGCACGCGATAGGCACGGATCAGCATGATCACCCGCAGGTGGTCGCGAATGACCCGCTTCATCCGCTCGTCGTCGAGCTGGACGACCGTGGGCGCGAACCCCTGCGCCGCAGCCGCGGCATGGCCGCGATCGCCGAATTGGGGCAGCACGGCCGGCTTCGGCTGGGCGGCGAGGGCGGCCTGCGACTGGCGGAAGAGCGCCTTGGTCTCCGGCCCCAGTTCGTCGAAATAGGCGCGCCAGCTGGCGTCGACCGTGGTCGGGTCGGCCATGTAGCGCTCGAACAGACCCTCGATGTAGCCGGAATTGCCGCCGTAGAGAAACGCGGTCTGCTCGATCTCGCGCCGTGTCGCCATGCCCCTCGTTCGCCCCCTCTCACGACCCCGGGGCGAGAAGGCCCCGGGGGCCGTGTTGACCGTTCGTTCGATCGCCGCCCGGCTCAGCCGCCCATCGCGCGGAGCATGGTGGAGCCGAGCTCCGCCGGGCTGTCCGCCACCATGATGCCGGCATCGCGCATGGCGGCGATCTTGTCGTCGGCCCCACCCTTACCACCGGAAATGATGGCGCCGGCATGGCCCATTCGTCGCCCGGGCGGTGCGGTGCGACCGGCGATGAAGCCGACCACCGGCTTGGTGTTGCCGACCGACTTCAAAAAGGCCGCCCCCTGCTCCTCGGCATCGCCACCGATCTCGCCGATCATGATGATGCCCTGGGTCTCGTCGTCCGCGACGAACAGGGCGAGCGCGTCGACGAAGTTGGTGCCGTTGACCGGATCGCCGCCGATGCCGATGCAGGTCGACTGGCCGAGCCCCGCCTTGGTGGTCTGCGCGACGGCCTCGTAGGTGAGCGTGCCCGAGCGCGAGACGATGCCGATCTTGCCGCGCATGTGGATGTGGCCCGGCATGATGCCGATCTTGCATTCACCCGGCGTGATGACGCCCGGGCAGTTGGGGCCGATCAGCCGCGAGGCCGAACCCGCAAGCGCGCGCTTGACCGTGATCATGTCCATCACCGGGATGCCCTCGGTGATGCAGACGATCAGTTCGATCCCGGCGTCCATTGCCTCCAGGATCGCGTCCGCGGCAAAGGGCGGCGGCACGTAGATCGCGGACGCGTTGGCGCCGGTCTCGGCGACGGCATCGGCCACGGTGTCGAACACGGGCAGCCCCAGATGCTGCGTGCCGCCCTTGCCGGGCGTGACGCCGCCGACCATGCGGGTGCCGTAGGCGATCGCCTGCTCGGAGTGGAAGGTGCCCTGCGAGCCGGTGAAGCCCTGGCAGATCACCTTGGTGTCGGCATTGACGAGAACAGCCATCACGCAGCCTTTTTCACGGCATCGACGATCTTCTGGGCGGCGTCGCCCAGGTCGTCGGCAGGGATGATCGAAAGGCCGGATTCGGCCATGATCTTCTTGCCGAGGTCGACGTTGGTCCCCTCGAGCCGGACCACCAGCGGCACGGCGAGGTTCACCTCGCGGGCCGCCGCGACCACGCCCTCGGCGATCACGTCGCAGCGCATGATCCCGCCGAAGATGTTGACCAGCACACCCTCGACGTTCGGATCGGACAGCAGCAGCTTGAAGGCCGCGGTTACCCGCTCCTTCGTCGCCCCGCCGCCGACGTCGAGGAAGTTGGCGGGCGACGCGCCGTAGAGCTTGATGATGTCCATCGTCGCCATGGCGAGGCCGGCGCCGTTGACCATGCAGCCGATCGAGCCGTCGAGCTTGATGTAATTGAGTTCGTGCCGGCTGGCCTCGACCTCGTGCGCATCCTCCTCGTCCAGGTCGCGCAGCTCGACGATCTTCGGCTGCCGGTAGAGGGCGTTGCTGTCGAAGTTCATCTTCGCGTCGAGGGCGATCAGGTCGCCCTGCTTGGTGACGACCAGCGGGTTGATCTCCACTTGGCTCGCGTCGCGCTCGACGAGGCAGGTATAGAGCCCCTTCATGAAGGCGAGCGCCTTCTTCATGGCTGCACCCTGCAGCCCGAGGCCGAAGGCGAGCTTGCGGCCGTGGAACGGGCGAAAGCCGGTTACCGGGTCGATCGCCACCTTGATGATCTTCTCGGGCGTGGCCGCAGCCACCTCCTCGATCTCCACCCCGCCCTCGGTCGAGGCCATGAAGGTGATCCGCGAGGTGGCGCGGTCGATCACCACGCCGAGATAGAGCTCGCGGTCGATCTCGCAGCCGTCCTCGATGTAGACGCGCTTGACCACCCGCCCGTCGGGCCCGGTCTGGTGCGTCACCAGCGTCATGCCGAGCATGTCGTTGGCGTATTGGCGCACCTCCTCGACCGAGCGGGCGAGCTTCACGCCGCCGGCCTTGCCGCGCCCGCCGGCATGGATCTGCGCCTTGACCACCCAGATCGGCCCGCCCAGCTCGCGCGCGGCGCTCTCGGCTTCCTCGGGGGTGTAGGCGACGTGCCCGGCGAGCACGGCCACGCCGTACTCGGCGAGCACGCCCTTCGCCTGATATTCGTGGATGTTCATTCCCTGCCCTCCGGCATCAGAGCTCGATGCCGGCGCAGAGGCCCTTCACGGCCTCGACCGACTTGTCGAACATGGCCTTTTCGTCGGCGTTCAGCTCGATTTCGACGATCTTCTCCACCCCCCCGGCGCCGATCACGGTCGGCACGCCGACATAGAGATCCTTCACCCCGTACTCACCGGAGAGCAGCGCCGCGCAGGGCAGCACCCGCTTCTTGTCCCTGAGATAGCTCTCGGCCATGGCGATCGCCGAGGCGGCCGGCGCGTAGAAGGCGGAGCCGGTCTTGAGCAGACCCACGATCTCGGCGCCACCGTCGCGCGTGCGCTGGACGATCGCGTCCAGCTTCTCCTGCGTGATCCAGCCCATCTTGACGAGGTCCGGCAGGGGGATGCCGGCGACCGTCGAATAGCGCACCAACGGAACCATCGTATCGCCGTGACCGCCGAGTACGAACGCGGTCACATCCTCGACCGAAACCCCGAACGCCTCGGCGAGGAACCAGCGGAAACGCGCGCTGTCGAGCACGCCGGCCATGCCCACGACCTTGTTGGCCGGCAGCCCCGAGGCCTGCTGCATCACCCAGACCATCGCATCGAGCGGGTTGGTGATGACGATGACGAAGGCGTTCGGACAGTGCGCCTTGATGCCCGCCGCCACGCTCTTGACGATGCCGGTGTTGATGCTGACGAGGTCGTCGCGGCTCATGCCGGGCTTGCGCGGCACGCCTGCGGTCACGATCACCACGTCGCAGCCGGCGAGGTCGGCGTAGTCGCTCGTCCCGATCATGGCGCTGTCGAAACCGTCGACCGGCGAACTCTGCACGAGGTCGAGGGCCTTGCCCGCCGGCATGCCTTCGACCACGTCGAACAGGACGACGTCGCCAAGCTCCTTCAGTCCGGCCAGGTGCGCCAGCGTGCCACCGATTTGTCCGGCCCCGACGAGTCCGATTTTTGTGCGTGCCATGGTGCGTCCCAGAAAGCCTGAAGGTCCGAGGTGCCGCGGTTCTACAAGCCGCCCCATGACCCGACAAGGCACGCCCCGGTCGCGACCCATTAACCTTTCGGAGGGACACCGTTCCTTCGACGTCCCACGAAGGGGCTGGCGTTCAACCGAGCTTTAATCTTTATGCGCCATATTCGGGTACGTGACCGACGGACGGTCACCGAGTGCTGCCGGGAACGACAGATGATCCGCAAGACCATGCGTGTTGGCGACGTCCGCACCTCGATCAAGCTGGAGAACGAGTTCTGGGACTATCTCCAGGACGTCGCCGTCACTCGGGCCATGCGGCTCAGTGCCCTGGTCAACGAGGTCGCCCTCGCCAGCCCCGACCGCAACAATCTCGCCTCGACCCTGCGCACCTATGCCATCCTGCATGCGCGCAACAATGCAGGCGACCTCAAGGAAAGGGTCGAGATGCTGTCGCTGGCCGGTTCCAGCGACGACCTCAACCGCGTGTTCGACGCCTGCCCGCTGCCCGCACTGATCCTCGACAGCGAGCGCAAGATCAAGGAGGTCAATCGGGCCTTCCAGCTCTGGCTGAACGTCGACCGCGACGGGACCGTCGAGAAGAAACTCGACCACATCATGATCCTGCGGGGCCGCGGCCTCGAAGACGCATGGAAGGCCCTGTTCGCGGGCAAGGGGCCGCGCGTCCAGTTCAACGCCACCTACCTCTCGCCGGGCAAGGTTCGCGCCGCCCAGGCCCTCGCCGTCCCGCTCGCCACCGAGCAGGAAGGCGTGGTTGGCGGCGCACTCGTCATGTACGAGACCCTCGCGGGCCGACAATAAGGTCTCTGCCAGCCTCTTGGGTCCGCTCCGACGCCACCTGCAACCCTGACGGCCCCGGCTCCAACGCCACCGGCGTGTATCCCGCCACGCCCGAACGGCGAAGGTACACAGCGGAGCGCGGACTGCCTCGTGCCGCTGGCCGCCTTTCGTGAAGGCCCGCAGGCTATTCGCGGGGGGCCCGCTTGTTCAGGATCCGCTGGAGCGTGCGCCGGTGCATGTTGAGACGACGCGCGGTCTCCGAGACGTTGCGCCCGCACTGTTCGAACACGCGCTGGATGTGCTCCCAACGAACCCGAT
>JBMCMJ010000165.1:0-6109 GCA_048615135.1 Pseudomonadota bacterium | reverse complement strand
CCTCGCCGGCGATGGCTTCGGTGCCGGGGCCGACGATGATCGAGACGTAGGGCTGCGTGTCGGGGTTGCCGGCCTTGCCGATGCCGACGATGCGGCCGTCCTTGAGGCCGACATCGGCCTTGTAGATGCCGGTGACGTCGACGATCAGCGCGTTGGTGATGACGGTGTCGACCGCGCCCTGGGCGCGGGTAGTCTGCGCCTGGCCCATGCCGTCGCGGATCACCTTGCCGCCGCCGAACTTGACCTCCTCGCCGTAGACCGTGTGGTCGGCCTCGACCTCGAGGATCAGGTCGGTGTCGGCGAGCCGCACGCGGTCGCCGGTGGTCGGGCCGTACATGTCGGCATAGGCGGCGCGGCCGATCCGATAGGGCATGGTCCTCTCCCTCGTCTCCGTCGGCGGCGCTCAGAGCGCGCCCATGACCTTCTGGTTGAAGCCGTAGACCTTCCGGTCCCCGCGATAGGGGACGAGCGTCACCGCGCGGGTCTGACCGGGCTCGAAGCGAACCGCCGTGCCGGCCGGAATGTCGAGCCGCATGCCAAGGCTCTTCTCGCGGTCGAACACGAGGGCCGTGTTGGTCTCGAAGAAATGGTAGTGCGAGCCGACCTGCACCGGCCGGTCACCGGAATTGGCCACCTCCAGCGTCACCGTCTTCTGCCCTTCGTTGAGGACCAGTTCGCCCTCGGCCGGGATCACCTCGCCTGGGATCATCACCTCGTCTCCTCGAAACCGACACGGTAGAAGCCATGACAGGCGGTCTCGACGCCGCCCGCGGGGCAGAAGACCTCGACCACGGCATTGGACAGCAGCCCCAGGAACGGGGGCCAGACGAGCGCCGAAAAGCCCGCCGCGAGCCCCAGCCGGGCACCAAGCCCGACACCCGGCAGGGCGCGGGCCGCGAGTGCGGCAACGGCGACCAGCACCAGCATCAATACGCCCAAAGCCACCGCCGGATGCACGACGAAGCCGGCGAAAACGAGCCCGGCACCGAACAGCCCCGCCAGGATCGGGCCGACCAGGGCGAGCCGGCCGTGGCGTACCAGGACGACGACCGTCAGCACGACCAGGGCCGCGAGCGTGGTGGCCGTCGCCTTCAGGTCGAACAGCAACTCCAGGTTCAGTCCGGCCGCCACCCAGGCGGCGACCACCAGCAGCGCTTCGGCGGACGGGTGTCGCTCAGCGGATGGGTTCATGGACCGTGACGAGCTTGGTGCCGTCGGGAAAGGTGGCCTCGACCTGCACGTCGTGGATCATCTCGGCAACGCCCGCCATGACCTGCTCGCGGGTGAGCACGTGGGCCCCGGCCTCCATCAACTCGGCGACGCTCCGCCCGTCCCGCGCTCCCTCGACCACGAAATCGGTAATCAGGGCGACCGCCTCGGGATAGTTGAGCTTGACGCCGCGCTCCAAGCGGCGGCGCGCCACCATCGCGGCGGTGGCGACGAGGAGCTTGTCCTTCTCGCGGGGGGTCAGGTGCACGTCGGTCTCCTCAACTGTGCCAAAGCCGCGGCAGCCGGGGCGGCAGACCGCCGAGGGCCACGCGGAGCCGGGTGAGCAGGGTCACGAGGCCAAAGCGCAGCCGCAACGGGTCGGCGTCATGAAAGCGGACGACCACGAGGCCGTCGAGCCGGGTCGCGGCGCCGCGCACCGGCAGATCGTCCAAGGCATCGCGCACGACCGGCAACGCGTCGGCCGCATCGGGCGCGAGATAGAGGACGGTGGCGAGCGCCCGCAGCCCGCCGCCGAGCGCCGGCCGATCGAGCAGTGGTGCCGTCGGCGGGACGATCCGGGTGACATCCAGCCAAGCGAGGTGCTCGCCGTTGCGCACCTCCAGGCGGTCGGTGAAGCGGATCGAGGCTGCCACCTCGCCCATGGCGAGCCGCCCGAACACGACCGGCTCGACCACCAGCGCCCGCGCCGTGGGGGCGATCGACAGGCGAAGCCGGCGATCGAGGGCCGCACCGTCGAACAGGATCGTCTCCTGCGGCAGCCATTCGGCCCAGGCCCCGTCCTCGATAATCAGGTCGGTCGTCACCTCCGTGACGCCCTGGAAGGTCTTGTAGATCTTTTCCGCCGCCTGGGTCGTGGCCCCGGCGCGGGTGCCGGCTCGAAAGTGCAGGCGGCCGTGCATCCGGTCGCCGCCGGTGAGCCCGCCCGAGAGATTGATCAGGGCCACGTCCGGGCAGCCGCGCTCGGCGTCCCGCGGCAGCCGCGCCTTGAAGGCACCGTCCTGGTAGAGCCGGTCGATCACGGTCTTGGCGCCGCGCCGCTTCCATGCGACCTCGAGGCGTCCCCGGCTGCGCTGCAGCCGGATGGCTCGCACCGGCAGCACGGGGATTTTGGTCTCGGAACGCAGCGCCATGACTCTCGATGGATCGTCGGATGGGGTCGGATCCGATCCAGCAACGCTCGTGCCAAACGCACGCGCAACCCTGCATCATCGCTGCGCACCCTGCGGCCCGTACGCGCCTAGGTCGCCGGCCTGCACAACCAGCACGGTAGTCCGTGCGCTCGAAAGAGGCACGGTGCCGGGTATACGGGCGGTTTCAGCCGGCCGGCTCGGCGAGTGCGGCTTCGATGGCGGCGGTGATCTCGGCGCCCGTCGGACGGGTCATGGAGGGCCAGCCGGCGACCACGCGACCCGCCCGATCGACCAGATATTTGTGGAAGTTCCAGCGCGGCAGGGCGCCAGCGCCGAGGTCTTCGGCGACCCGCGCGAAAAAGGGGTGTTGGCCAGAGCCGCGGGTCGCGGCCGAGGCGCTCATCGGGAAGTCGATACCGAAATTGACCTCGCAGAAGTCCCGGATCGCCGCGTCGTCGCCGTATTCCTGATTGAAGTCGTTGGAGGGCATGCCGATCACGACGAGGCCCCGGTCGCGGTAGCGCTCCCAAACCTCCTGCAGGCTTGCATATTGCGGGGTGAAGCCGCAGCGGCTGGCGGTGTTCACCACCAGCAGCGGGCGACCCTCGAACGCGGCGAGGTCGAGGCTGGTGCCGTCGATGGCGGCGAAGGCGAGGTCGTGCACCCGCTCGCCGCCGCGGGCGGGCAGGCCCGCCAGCACGAGGGCCAGTCCGAAAGCCAAAAGTCGCAACATGCGCGCTCTCCCGATGTCCCGAGGCAACATGGTTGGCCTTTGGTCTGCGGCCAAGGGAGGCAGACCGTTCGGCGCCCGCCTGCGCTAGTCTCCGGCACTCCGGAGGACCGCATGCATCGTCGTCGTCGCACCGCCTATGTCTATCGCGAGCCGTTCAGCCAGGGGCGCCTCGCCGTCGGCGACGGTCACGTCGTCTACTACGAGGAGAGCGGCAATCCTGCGGGCCAGCCGGTGGTGGTTCTGCACGGTGGGCCGGGGAGCGGTGCGCGACCCAAGCAGCGCAGCTACTTCGATCCCGAGCGGTTCCGCATCGTCCAGTTCGACCAGCGCGGCTGCGGGCGCTCGACGCCGCACGGCCGCCTCGACGGCAACACGACCGGTGATCTCGTGCGCGACATCGAGCGGCTGCGCTGTCATCTGGGCTTCGAGCGTTGGCTGGTGTTCGGCGGCTCCTGGGGGTCGACCCTCGGCCTCGCCTACGCCCTCGCGCATCCCGAGGCCGTGCGAGGTCTCGTCCTCTGGGGCGTATTCACCGGGACGGCGGGGGAGATCGCCTGGACGTTCGGTCCGCACGGTGCTGCCCGGCTCTATCCCGTCGAATACGAGCGCTTTCTCGAGCCGCTGCCGCCGTCGCTACGCGCCGATCCGGTCGCTGGCCACTACCGGCTGATGACCGGCGTCGACATGGTTCGACGCCGGCAGTCGCTGCGCGCCTGGACCCGCTGGGAGAACAAGATCAGCGATGTGGTGGTAAGCGATGCGGTGCTCGACGAGCAGTTGGCCGACGAGCGCTACGTCCTGACGCACTCGCTGTTCGAGGCCCACTACTTCAACCACGGGTGTTTCCTGGGACGGCCGCTCCTGGAGGCGGCGCGCGACCTCGAAGGCCTGCCGGTGGAAATCGTGCAAGGGCAACTCGACCTCGTCTGTCCAGCGGCGACGGCGACGGCGCTGCACCGTGCCCTGCCGGTCGCACGCCTGCAACTCGTGGCCGGCGCCGGCCACTCGCCCAACGCCGACGTCGTGGACGGGCTGATCCGCGCCGTGGACCGGGTCACCACGGACGCCGGCGCCGTCGTCGCGCCGCGCGAGGTTCAGCCGGTCGCGATGTAGGCCTGCAGTTCGGCCGCCTGGCTCTGCAGTTCGCCGAGCCGCGCCTTCACCACGTCGCCGATCGAGATCATGCCGATCAGCTTGCCGTCCATGACCACCGGCAGGTGGCGGATGCGCCGTTGCGTCATCATCTCCATGAGCCGATCGGAACTGTCGGTAGGCCCGCAGGTGATCACGTTCGGGGTCATCAGGGTGGCCACCCGCGCGTCGGCCGCCGCCCCGCCCTGGGCCGCCAGCGCGCGGGCAAGGTCGCGTTCCGACAGGATGCCGCGCACCTCGTTGTCCGCGGTGCGTACCAACACGGCGCCGACATTGTGCTCGGCCATCAGCCGAGCCGCCTCGATCACCGTGGCCTCCGGCTCGATGCCGACGACCGCGTCGCCCTTCGTCTTGAGGATTTGCGAGACCAGCACGGCCGCCTCCCCTTTTTCGGTCCGTGGTCCCCATGACCAGGGTTCGATCATGCCATCGGCACGCCCAGGTGGAAAGCGGAAGAGGTGCCCCACGTCCTCGGCGCGTGCAGACCGCAAGGGATTGGGCTAAGCGGAGGGAGTCATCGGGGAGGACGACATGCGGGTGAACGGACTGCGCGCTGCCTGGGCGCGGGGCGAGAAGACCATCAACGGCTGGTGCAGCCTGCCGTCGAGTTTCGCGGCCGAAGTGATGGCCCATTCGGGCTGGGATTCGGTCACGATCGACATGCAGCACGGGCTGGTCGACTACCAAGTGGCGGTAACCATGCTGCAGGCCATCTCGACCACGGACGCGACGCCGATGGTACGGGTGCCGTGGCTGGAGCCCGGCATCATCATGAAGATGCTGGATGCCGGCGCTTACGGCATCATCTGCCCGATGGTGAACACCGCCGAGGATGCCGAGCGATTCGTGCGGTACTGCTCCTATCCGCCGCGCGGCGATCGCAGCTTCGGACCGATCCGGGCACTGGTCTACGGCGGGGCCGCCTATCCCGAGAACGCCAATGCGACGATCCTCAAGATCGCCATGATCGAGACCCGCGAGGCGCTGGACAATCTCGACGGAATTCTGGCCGTGGAGGGGCTGGACGGCATCTATGTCGGCCCGTCCGACCTCGCCAACTCGCTCGGCCATCCGCCCAAGCTCGACCCGACCGTGGCGGAGGTGGTCGATGCCTGCCGGGAAATCGGCCGGCGGGCGAAGGCCAAGGGCCTGTTCGCCGGGATGCACACGGGCGATCCGACCTACACGGCGAAGGTGTTGGACTGGGGCTTCGACTTCGCGACCATCGCCTCGGACAGCCGCCTGATGCAGGCCAAGGCGCAGGAGGTGCTGCAGATCGCCCGCTCGGGCGTTGCCGGCAAGGCGGAGATGTCGAGCTATTGACGCCCTGCCGCGATCCCGTCACGGATGGCCACTATCCACAACATCGTTTTGTGGATTGTAACCGAAGGAAGGAAACGCGCATGCAGCGGTTGATCAAGACGTGCGGTCTCTGCACGGTCCTCCTCGTCGGTGCCGCGGTGGCGGCACCCGCCTGGGCACAGGCGGCGCCGGACAAGGCCATCGAGTACCGTCAGCAGGTCTACAAGACGCTCGGCGCCAACCTCACGGCCATCGCGCTCAATCTCCGCCAGGAGGTGAGCTTCGCCGAGAACATTCCGGCGCACGCCGACGCGCTCGCCGCGGTGATCCCGTTGGTCGCGGGTGCAACCGAACAGAACACGGCCGGCCAGGGCTCGGCGCAGACCGAGGCCAAGCCCGAGATCTGGGACGAGTGGGACGAGTTCGTCGAACTCGCCGAGGACTCGGAGGCGGCCGTGATGGAGTTGGCCAACGTGGCGGACTCCGGTGACATGCAGGCGATCGGTGCGCAACTGCAGGCCACCGCCGCCAGCTGCAAGGCCTGTCACGACCGCTTCCGCGA
>JBMCMJ010000164.1:0-6109 GCA_048615135.1 Pseudomonadota bacterium | reverse complement strand
ATGTTCATGGCGGCGATCCTCCTCACGGTCATCGGCACGGCGATCCTGACCGATCTCGCTGGTCTGTCGATGGCGCTCGGCGCCTTCCTCGCCGGCCTCCTGCTCGGCGAAACCGAGTACCGCCACGAGGTCGAGGTCGACATCGAGCCGTTCAAGGGCCTGCTGCTCGCCCTGTTCTTCATGTCGGTCGGCATGGGCATCGACTATCGCGTGGTGGGCGATCTCGCCCTCTGGATCGGCCTGTCGGTGCTGGGCCTGTTCGTGCTGAAGAGCCTGATCACGGGCGGGCTCTGCCTCGCCTTCGGCCTGCCGCGCCACGTCTCGCTGGAGGCCGGCCTCTTGCTCGGTCAGGGCGGCGAGTTCGCCTTCGTCGTCGTCGGCCTCGCCATGACGCTCGGCCTCGTACCGCCGGACACGGGCCATTTCATGCTGATGGTTGCGGGTCTCTCGATGGTCGTGACGCCGCTCGTCGCCCTCACCGGCAAGCACCTCGCGGCGGCCGTGGAGCGCCGCTCGCCGACCGAGCGCAACGGCGGCATGATCGCCAGCATCGGTGAGGTCGAAGGCCATGTGATCCTTGCGGGTTACGGGCGCATCGGCCGACTGATGGGCGAGATCCTCGACGCCGAGGGGATCGCCTACATCGCTCTGGAGACCGATCCGCTGATCGTCGCCCGCGAGCGCGCCCAAAACGTGCCGATCTACTACGGTGACGCCTCCCGGCCGGAGATGCTGCGCCGCGCCAAGCCCGAGAACGCGGCGGCCCTGGTCCTCACGCTGAACGACGCGGCCGCCAACGAGCGGATCGTCCGGACGGTCCATGCCGATTGGCCCGACCTGCCGATCCACGCCCGCGCCCGCGATCCGGCCCATGCCAGAAAGCTCCTGGCCCTCGGCGCGACCGACGCCATGCCCGAGACGACCGAGGCGGCCCTGCAGATGGGCGTGCGCCTGCTGCACGAGATCGGCCTGCCGACCGAGTTGGCGCTCCGCCGGATCGAGACCCAGCGGACCCGGGCGATGGACGCGCTCAGGGTCTGAGGAGCCGATAACCGATCCCGCGCACGCTTTCGATCGCGCCCCAAGGCAGATCGCCCAGTGCCGCGCGCAGACGCGAGACGAGTTGGTCGACCGAGCGGTCGCCGGGGTTGTAGGGCTTGCGCAACACGCTGCCGGCGATCGCGTCGCGGCTCACCGTGTCACGCTCGAGCAGCAGGATCAGCAGATCCAGTTCGGCGGCGGTGAGGTCGAGGCGCCGCTCGCCGTGGCGCACCTCGCGATGGTGGATGTCGATCCTGTAGGGCCCCAGCGGGACGGGCTCGGGCACCGCCCCCGGTGGCTCGGCGGCGCGCAGCCGGTGGCGCAGATGCGCCCGCAGGCGCGCCAGCAGTTCGCGCAGCGAGAAGGGCTTGGTCACGTAGTCGACGGCGCCGAGCTCGAGGCCGACCACCCGATCCACTTCGTCGCCCCGCCCGGTCACGACCATGACCGGGACATCGGGCTGGCTGGCGAAGCGACCGAGCAGCAGCGTGCCGTCGGTGTCGGGCAGGCCGAGATCCAGAACGACGATGTCGGGACGCGCACGGTCGAACGCCTCCACCGCACGTTGCCCGTCCGGCGCCACCACCACCTCGAACTCGTGCCGCGAGAGATAGGCCCTGACGGTCTCGGCGAGTTCCGCCTGATCCTCCACGAGCAACACCTTGAGCCGCCCGTCCAGGCTGGCGGACGACGGCCCGCTCACGTCCTTCCCCCCACCCGATCGATCGCCCGCCGGGCCGGCACAAAAGCTGACACTTCATGACATGACACTGGCGGACGCCGGCCGCACTCTTCGAGCGTCGGCCCGTCCGGAAGGCCACGATGTCGACGGTCGATACGCACGGTGGAGCCAAGGATCCGATGGAAGTCTCGAGCAATGCGACGATGCAGGAGGCGACCGCCTCGGGCAAGCCCGATCTCCCGCTCCGGTTGTCACGTGCCTTGATTGTCGAACCCCATCCCGCCGTCGCCGCCAGTCTCGCCCGGCAGTGCCATACCCTCGGCTGGGTGGCGCGGATCGTGGAACGGACGGAGGCCGTCGCGGCCGCCCTTGCAGAGTTCCGTCCCCATGCGGTCGTGACCTCCATCGTCATCCCGGACCCCGAAGCCTTCGCGGTGCTGGCGGCCATCGCCACGCACGACCACGACCTGCCCGTGCTGTGCCTCCTCGACCACCGCCCCGGGGCCACGGGCTCGCTCTCGGCGCTGCGGGCCGATCTTCTGCCACGGCGGATGGAGCGCGCGGCGAAACCGCTGCGCCACCGGTCGCTCGCGGAATTCCTCCAGACCGCGGCTTGACGATGATGTCGGCCCTGGCCCCCGCTTCCCGGAGCTACCGTGCAATGTCCACTCCGACGCCCGCACCCGATGCCACGAGCGACGGCCTGATCTTCGAAACCGAAGATCGGGGCCACGCCGGCTTCGTGATCTGCGCGGCAAGCTCGCCGAAGCTCCGGGTCCTCTACGCCGACGTCCACGCGCGCTGGCTGTTCGCCGGACGGCCGCTGGTCGGCATGCCGCTCGCCGCCCTGTTCGAGGAGTCCGTCGACGAGGCGGACGGCCTCGTCGATGCCCATCGCTGCCTGCACAACGGCGTCTCGGCGCATCTGCGGCTGCGGCTCAGAACCTCGGATCGGCATCTGCGGCGTGTCGGCCTCCGCCTGCAACCCCTCGTCGGCGGCGATGGCAACGAACCTTGGGCGCTCTGCAGTTTCGACGCCGTCGAGCCTAGGGCGGAGCTGGTGGACGGATTCGAGCAGGCTGTGGACGACCATCCGGGGCTGGCGGAAGTCCCCGCTCCCGCACTCGACCTCGCGGCATTCGTCGAGGACCTCGCCCAGCGGCTGCGTCAGTTGCTGCCCGGCGACGTCGAAGTGACCACGGTCAAGGCGGTCCATCCCGTCTGGGTCGACACCCCGGCCGACGCACTGGAGGAAATCGTCGCCTGCCTCCTGGCGCTCGCCACCCCCCTCGATCCGTGGCGCTACACCGTGCGCTTGGCGGTCCGCGAGCAGACGGCCGACAACCGCGCGGCCCTCTGCTTCGCGCTTGCCGGTAATCTGGCGAGCGGCGTGGCCGCCACCCCACTGCCCGCGGGTCTGGAGGAGCGGATGGACGAATTGGGCCTGCGGCTGCTGCCGGATACCTCGACCGGCGTTGGCCAGGGGATGGCACTGATCATGTCGCTCGCGATGCGTCATGCGCACAATGGGCGTGGAGGTCCACGGACGCCTTGACCGGACACTCGCCCCGCACGCTGACCATAGCCCTCTGCGTGCTCGCGATGACCGTGGTCGTCGCGATCCATGCGACGGGAGTCTGGCGCGGCTACCATCAGCGCATCGCCCAGGAGACGAGCCTCGCCCGCGCCACGGCTCGGGCCCTCGCCGAGCAGGTCCAGGAGACGCTCCGCCTCGTCGACGCCGGGCTCACCGACATCGCCGGACGCGCCGCCGGCCGTGACTTCGCCGACCCGGCGACCGGGGCGACGATCCACGCGGCACTCGTCGACTGGCAGCTGCGCTCGACGGCAACCCTTGCCATATGGCTGACCGATGCGACCGGCACGCTGCGTCTTTCGTCCTCGGACGCGGCGCCGCCGCCCGCTGACTTCGGTCATCGGCGCGCCATCCGCGAGGCGCTGAAGGGCGCCAGCGGACTGGTGATCGGCGACAGCGTGATCGGCACGGCACGGCTCGCCAAGGACCGGCCGATCATCAACCTCGCCCGCGCGATCGTCGCGGGTGACGGAACGGTCGAGGGCGTGGTGGCGGCCACGCTCTCGATCGACCAGATCGAGGCGACGCACCGCACGATCCCGCTGCCCGCCGACAGCGCGATCACCACGATCGCCCCCCACGGCACCATCCTGACGCGCACGCCCTGGGATCCATCATATCTGGGCATGAACGTGCGCGATGCGCCGCTGCTCGCCGAACTGGCCAGCGACGCCCCCCAGGGTACGTTCCGCGCCGTCTATCCGAGCGACGGCGTGGAGCGCATCGGCGCGTTCGACACGATCGAGCCGCACGGCGTGACCATTCTCGTCGGTCTCGCGACGGCCGAGGTGCTGCGCCCCTGGTGGAAGAGCCTCGCTTGGACGAGCACGCACGTGGCCCTGATTTTGGCCGCCATCGGCGGCCTCACCGCCACCGCCCTCAAGAGCTTCGGGGGCTCCGAGCGCGCCCTGGTCGACCGCGAGCGGCGGCAACGGATCATCGCCGCCGTCAGCGAACGACTCATCGGCGCCAGTTCGCTCCCCACGCTCGGCGATATCCTGACGAGCGGAGTCGAGAGCCTCGTGCCCGGTGCGCGGGCGAGCGTGCTCTGGGGGCAAGGCGCGCTGCCCGCCCCGGCTACGACGACCGTCCTGCCGCTCGAGTCGGACGAGCACAAGGTGCGGGGCGAATTGCGCCTCGCCTTCGCCGACGGCCGGCCGCTGACGGCCGAAGACGAAGCGGTGGTCGACCAGCTGGCCCGCGTGGCGACGACCACGCTCCGCAAGCTCGATCTCTTGGAGGAGCGGCGTCGAGCGCTCGAAGGGGAACTCAGGAGCCGCCGGGCGCTCGCGGCAAGCCATGCCGAGATCGAGGCGATCTTCGCGTCGATCTCCGATGCCGTCATTTCGCTCGACCGCGAATGGCGGTTCACCTATCTCAACCCCAAGGCGTCAGAACTCCTGCGGCGCACGGTGGACGAACTCCTCGGCCAAAACGTGTGGACGGCCTTTCCCGCAGCCCGCGAAACCCCGCTGCAACGGGTCTGCGAAGACGCCAAGCAGAGCGGCGAAGCCGGTGGCGTCGAATTCTACTACGCGCCGCTCGCGAGCTGGTTCGCCGCCCGGGTCTTTCCGCGCAGCGACGGACTGACGATCTACTTCCGGGACGTCACCGATCGGATCCACGCCGACGCGGAACTTCGCCAAGCGCAGAAAATGGACGCGATCGGCCAGCTCACCGGCGGCATCGCCCACGATTTCAACAATCTCCTCACCGTCATCCTGGGCAATCTCGAAATGCTGCAGGAGTCGCCGGACCTCGCCGCCGAGGACCGCGGATCGGTGGACCTCGCCGTGCGCGCCAGCGAGCAGGCGGCCCAACTCACCGCGCAACTGCTCGCCTTCGCCCGTCGTCAACCGTTGGACCCGCGGCCGGTCGACGTGCAGGAGTTGGTCGACGCTTGGCGAGCCGTCCTCGAGCGGACGCTCGGCCCGGGGATCGGCATCGAGACGCACGTCGCGCCCGATCTGATCCCGGCCCAGGTTGACCCGGTGCAGCTGCAGAACGCGCTCTTGAATCTCGCGCTCAACGCCCGCGATGCCATGGATGGCAAGGGCGTGCTGCGGATCGAAGTGCGCGAGCGGCAGGTGGGTGCTGGCAGCGGCATCCCCGCGGGTCGGTTCGTCGAGATCCGGGTCACCGATACCGGCCGCGGCATGACGCCCGAAATCCGCGAGCGGGCCTTCGATCCGTTCTTCACCACCAAGAGCCAGGGGCGCGGCAGCGGGCTCGGTCTCGCCATGGTCTATGGCTTCGCCCGACAGAGCGGGGGCCATGCGCTCCTGGAAAGCACACCGGGCAACGGCACCACGGTTACGCTCCTGCTGCCCGGTGCCCGCGATGCCGCGACCAGTCCGGCCCGCAACGCTTCGGTGCGCCCGGCCGTCGGCGACGAAACCATCCTGCTCGTCGAGGACAATCCGGATGTCGGCAGTTGGCTGCGCCGTGCGCTCGAAGGGCTCGGCTATACGGTCATCGAGGCGGGCGAGGGGACGCAGGCCCTCGATCTTCTACGCAAGAATCCCAACGTCGCCCTGCTGCTGACCGACATCGGCCTGCCGGGAGACAAGAACGGATTGGAACTCGCCGAAGCGGCCATTGGCGCACGGCCGGGACTGCGGGTGCTGTTCGCTTCGGGCAACGCGGCGGCGGCCCTCGGCGCCGAGGCGATGCTGCCCCCCGGCGCCCGCTTCCTGCAGAAACCGATCCATCTGGGCGACCTCGCCCGCGGGGTCCGCGAAGCCCTCGACGCCCCGCTCGAGCCTTAGCCCGAAACGACATCGGTGCGC
>JBMCMJ010000163.1:0-6114 GCA_048615135.1 Pseudomonadota bacterium | reverse complement strand
AACGACTCCATCGAAACTTTCGCTGCACCGACGGCGAAGCTGGTATACCGTCGGACGAAAGGGAGGGACCGCACCATGACTCGCCGTTTCCAGGACTTCGTGCCGGCCGGGGTGATCCCGGCGACGTTGCTCGGGCTGAACGAGGACTTCACCATCGACGAGGCCGCGTCGCGGAAACACCTCGCCGACTGCGCGCTGGTGCCGGGCGTCAGTGCCGTCACGGTCAACGGTCACGCCTCGGAGGTGCACGCCTGCACCTTCGACGAGCAGCGGCGCATCCTCGAGTTCTCGCTCGACGAGGTCGGCGATCGGGTGCCGCTGATCAATGGCGTCTATGCCGACGGCAGCCACGAGGCGGCGCGCATCGCGAAGATGGCCGACGCGGCTGGCGCCTCGGCGCTGCTCTGCTTTCCGCCGCAGAGCATGGCGATGGGTGGGGCGCTGCGACCCGAGATGGCCCTCGCCCACTTCCGCTGCATCGCCGATGCCACCGACCTGCCCTTGATCCTCTTCAATTATCCGGCGGCTTCGGGGTTGGGCTATCCCTTCGAGACCATGCTCCGGCTGTTCGACGAGGTGGCGACGATCCGGGCCATCAAGGACTGGTGCAACGATCCGATGGCGCACGAGCGCCACATCCGCACCTTCCAGTCGCTGGAACGGCCGGTGAACGTGCTGACCACCCATTCGGCCTGGCTGATGGCGTCCTTGACCATGGGACCGGCGGGCCTGTTGTCGGGGGCCGGCAGCGTCGTGGTCGATCTGCAGGTGGCGATGTTCGAGGCGATCCGGGCGAACGACCTCGCCACGGCCCGGCGGATCAACGACCGCTACCTACCCATGTCGCAGGCGTTCTACGCCCCGCCCTTCCTCGACATGCACAACCGCATGAAGGAGTGCCTCGTCCTGCTCGGGCGGATGGAGCGGGCGGTGGTCCGCCCGCCGTTGATGAAGCTGAGCGACGCCGAGATCGACCGCCTGCAGCGGGCGATCGATGCGGCCGGCTTGACCCGCGAAGGGGCGCTCGCCCAGGCCGCGGAGTAACGCCGCATGGCCGATGGATTGCCGGTGGCCGACCCGCTGCTCCGGCCGGGTCGCATCGGCAACGTGCTCGTCCCCAACCGGGTCGTCTTCCCGCCGATGACGACCCGGCTGGCGGACGCGGACGGCTTCGTCACGGCCGACACGCTTGCCTATTACGGGCTCCGGGCGCGCCACGGCGTGGGGCTCGTCACGGTCGAGATGGCGTCACCCGAGCGCTGCGGACGGCACCGGTTCAACGAACTCGGCATCGACGACGACCGCTTCTTGCCGGGGCTGGCCGAACTCGCGGCCCTGATCCACCTTCATGGGGCCAAGGCCGCGATCCAGCTCGGCCATGGCGGCGGTCACACCCGCGAGGACATCTCGGGCGAGCCGCCGGTGGCACCCAGCGCCATCCCGCATCCCGTGTTCGAGCGGTTCGACCAGACGGTGGTCCCCGAGGCGATGAGCGTCGCGCGCATCCGCGCCTGCGTCGATGCGTTCGCCGCCGCCGCCGTCCGCGCGCGGCGCGCCGGCTTCGATGCGGTCGACGTCCATGCCGCCCACGGCTACCTGATCTCGCAATTCCTCTGCCCGGTGGAGAACCGCCGCGACGACGCCTATGGCGGCAGCCTCGAGAACCGCGCCCGCTTCGCGGTGGAGATCATCCGGGCGATCAAGGATGCCGTGCCCGATCTCGCGGTCATCTTTCGCCAGAACGGCGACGACTTCGTGCCGGGCGGGATGACCGCCGAGGAAGCCGTCGAGGTGGCCGTCATGGCTGAGGCCGCGGGCGCTGATGCCATCCACGTCACCGCCGGCCACTACCGCTCCGAGCCCTCGCCCCGGATCATGATCCCGCCGATGCACGAGGGCGAGGGGCCGTTCGTCCGCTTCGCCCGCGCGGTGAAGGCGCGGGTAACCGTGCCGGTGATCGCCGTCGGGCGGCTGGGCGATCCGGTGCGTGCCCGCGCCGTGCTGGAAGAGGCCGCTGCCGATTTCGTCGCCCTCGGCCGCCCGCTGCTCGCCGACCACGAATGGGTCGCGAAGGTCCGGGCCGGCCGCACGGTGCGCCGCTGTCTGGGGTGCAATTCCTGCGTCGACGGGATGCGCGCGGGCGACCGCCTGCACTGCATCGTCAACCCGGTCACCGGCCGGGAGCGCGCCTTCACCGACACGCCCCCGATCCAGGGCGAGCGCATCCTGGTGATCGGCGCCGGCCCCGCCGGGCTCTCCTACGCGGCTCTGCTGGCGCCGGGCAACCACGTGGTCGTGATCGAACGAACGCAAACACCCGGCGGGTCGCTGCATTGGGCAGGCCGAGCGCCGCTCTACCAGAATGTGCCCACGGAACCGGCAGCGCTGGAAGCCTATGTCGCCTCTTTGACGGGAGCCGCCGTGGAGCTCGGTGTCGAGATCCGCTACGGCGTCGACATCCTGCGCGAGCCCGAAGTGGTACGGCGCTTCGACCGTGTCGTCATCGCCACCGGAGCGGCGTATCGGTTCGGGCTGGGGCCGCCCATCCGCGCGGCGCTGCGGCTGTCTTCGCGCGCGCCGGGCCCCTGGCGGCGCCTGCTCGCTCACCCGGCCCTGCGCGCGCTGTTCTATCACCGGCTGCGGCGGCCGACGGGCGACGAGGTCCGGCGCAGGCTCGCCCCCCATCTGGCACCCGGGGCGTCGATCGAGGTGCTCGGCGATGCGGCACGGCCGGGCAAGACCGGCCCCGCCGTGCTGAGTGCGTTTCGCGCGGCCTTCGCGAGCGTTCCGGCACTGGACGGGGATATCGCCGGTGCGTAGCGTCGAAAGTGGACGGGGGTGGCCGTACCCCCGCCATTCGTCGAACCCCTGGCACGGGGTTTGCTCAACCAAGGGCGAGCCGCAGGCTCGTCGATCCGGCCGAAAGGGAGAGGTTATGCTGTCGAGGGTCAAGACGGGGGTGGCGGCCATCGCCATGATCGGCGCCGTGGGCGTCGCGGGCAGCGCCGAGGCGCAGATGCGTCTGAGCATGGCAACGCCTTGGACCGGCGGGCACTGGTTCGACATCGGCGCCAAGGGCTTCGCCGAGCGGGTCGAGTTCCTGACCGAAGGCCGAGTGGTCATCGAGGTGTTCCCGGCCGGCACGCTCGGCAGCCCGCTCGCCACCACCGAGACCGTCGAGACGGGCATCGCCGAGGTTGGCCATGCGTGGCCCGGCTACGATTGGGGCATCGACACGGCGGCCGTGCTGCTCGGCGGCTGGGCCGGCGGCTTCACGCCCGAGGAATATCTGCTCTGGCTGTGGAACGGCGGCGGTGCCGAGATCTGGGAGGAGTACCGGCGCGAGGTGTTCAACGTCGTGGCCGTGCCGTGCGGCGTGCTCGAGACCGAGATCTTCATGCACGCGCACGAGCCGGTCCGCACGCTCGAGGACTACGAGGGCCTGCGCGTGCGCACCTCCGGTGCCTGGGCCGAGATCGCCGAGAAGCTCGGTGCCTCGACCGTGGTCATGCCCGGCGGCGAGGTCTACAGCGCGCTGGAGCGGCAGGTGGTCGATGGCATCGAGTGGGGCGGGCCGGGCATCAACCTCTCTGCCGGCTTCCACAACATCGCCAAGTACATCATCATGCCGGGCATCCACTCGCCCGCCGCAGCGCACGACTGCGTCTTCAACGTCGACGTCTGGGACCAGATCGACGAGCGTGACCAGGACCTGATCCGCTTGGCCGGCCGGTTGATGACCCTCGACACGTTCCTCGGCTACGCCGCGAGCGACATCGCCGGCTTCGATGCGCTGCAGGCGGCGGGCGACAACGAGTTCGTCCAGCTCGATTCGAGCTTCATCGAGGCGGCCGTCGCGGCGTCGAACGAATGGGCCGAGGAAAAGGCCGCGGAGAACGAGTGGTTCGCCCGGATCTACGAGCACCAAAAGGCGTTCTACGCCACGCTCGAGGACTGGAACCAGTTCCGCCTGCCGATCGCCGGGCGCTGAGCCCACGAATCGGCGCCGGCGGCCGTCTGCGGGCGGCCGCCGGTGCCTCGTGATCCGCGGAGGCACGGGACATGGCCCTGGTCGACGATCTGCCCGTCATGCGCTGGGTGCGCCGCCTGGAGCGCGTCACCGACACGCTCGCCGGGCTCGGTGCGGTGATCATCGTGCCGCTGATGATCGCCATGGTCTACGAGGTGGTCAGCCGCCGGCTGCTCGAGGCGCCCACCGCCTGGGCCTACGAGGTGTCCTACATGATGATGGGCACCATCTTCATGTTCGGCATGGCCTACGCCATGAAGCAGCGTGAGCACGTCACGGTCGATCTGTTCTACGCCCGAATGAGCCCGCGCGCGCAGGCGATCGTCGACCTGATCGGCCTGACGCTGCTGCTGATCGTGGTCGTCTGGCTGGTGTTCGGCCTCTACGACTACATGATGCGTGCCCTGACGCGCGGGCAGCGCAGCGGCCAATCGGCCTGGAACCCGCAGATCTGGCCCTATCGCTGCGTGTTCGTCATCGGCTTCGTCGTGCTCTCGCTGCAGACGATGCTCGAATGGCTCAAGGCCCTGCTCGCCCTGCGCTTCGGCCGCCGGCCCTCCTTGGCGCCGTCGAGCTATGCCGACGAGCACTGAGCCCCAGCACCTCCCTCCCCCAGCCGGAAGACCCCTGTCGTGGCCGAATATTTTGGTCTCCTGATGTTCCCGGTGCTGGTCGGCTTCCTGCTGGCAGGCTTCCCGATCGCCTTTTCCTTGATGGTCACGGCACTCCTGTTCGGCTGGATCCGCTTCGAGGACCGGCTGATCCACATGCTGGTCTCCAAGGTCGACGACGTCGCCTCCAACTACATCCTGGGGGCGGTGCCGCTGTTCGTCTTCATGGGGGCGATGCTCGCCCGCTCGGGCATCGCCGAGCGCCTGTTCTACGCCATCCAGCTCTGGACCCGCCGCCTGCCGGGCGGGCTCGCCATCGCCGCGGTCGTGATGTGCACGATCTTCGCCGCCGCCAGCGGCATCGCCGGCGCCACCGAGACCGTGGTCGGGATGCTCGCCATCCCGGCGATGCTGAAGCAGGCCTACGACAAGCGGCTCATTTCGGGCGCCGTCGCGGCCGGCGGCTCGCTCGGCACCGTCATCCCGCCCTCGATCACCGTGATCGTGCTGGCACCCGCCGCCGACCTCTCGGTCGGTGACCTGTTCGCCGGGATCATGTTCCCGGGCCTTTTGATGGCGCTCCTGTTCCTCGTCTTCATCGTCATCCTTACCGGGCTGAACCCGAAGCTGGCCCCGCCGATGCCGAAGAGCGACACGGTCTCCTGGGGCCGGCTCCTCTGGGTGACGGCCTCGGCCCTGGTGCCGCCGGCGCTGCTCATCTTCGCGGCTCTCGGCACCATCCTGCTCGGCTGGGCGACGCCCACCGAGGGGGCGGCCTGCGGGGCGCTCGGCACGCTCCTCCTCGCGGCCGTCTATCGCCGCCTCAGCATTCCCGTGCTCTCCAGCTCGCTGATGCGCACGCTGTCCGTCACCGCCATGATCCTGATGATCCTGCTGGGTGGGGCCATGTTCTCGGGGGTGTTCGTGGCCTCGGGCGGGCTCCGCGCCACCCAGGCCCTGCTGACCCAGTACGGGCTCGAGGGCTGGCCGACGGTGGCGCTGATCCTGCTGCTCGTGTTCCTGGCCGGGTTCATCCTCGACCTGATCTCGGTGATCCTGATCATCATCCCGATCGCCATGCCGATCGTGACGGGCTTCGGCTTCGATCCGCTCTGGTTCGCGATCGCTTTCCTGGTCACCCTGCAGACGAGCTACCTGACGCCGCCGATGGCGCCGGCGATCTTCTATCTGCGCGCCATTGCGCCACCGGAAATCAAACTCAAGCACATGTATATCGGCGTGCTGCCGTTCATCGGCCTGCAACTCCTCACCCTCGCCGCGGTTCTCGTTTTTCCGGAACTTGCCACGTGGTTGCCGGAGCAACTGCGCGGTTTCGACTGAGCCGGGAAACGGCCTTGGCGAGCGGAAACTCCGGCGAGCGCGTTGCACACGGCTCGGGGCGGTTTCTCAACCCATCCGGTAGAGCCGGCGCGCGTTGTCGGCGAACAGCTTCGCCCGGTCCTCGGCACCGAG
>JBMCMJ010000162.1:0-6143 GCA_048615135.1 Pseudomonadota bacterium | reverse complement strand
CAGGACCGGCTGTGCGAGGGCAACTGCGTCATCGAGCAGTCGGGCCACGGCACGGTGACGATCGGCGCGGTCGAGAAGCACATCACCGACACGGCCTTCGACATGGGCTGGGTGAAGCCGACCCGGCCGAGCGTCGAGCGCGAGGAGAGCGTCGGCATCATCGGCGCCGGCCCCGCCGGCCTCGCCTGCGCCGACCAACTCCGCAAGAAGGGCTATCAGGTCACGGTCTACGACCGCTACGACCGGGTCGGCGGGCTGATGATGTACGGCATCCCCGGCTTCAAGCTGGAAAAGCCGATCGTCGAGCGCCGCGCCGAACTGCTGACCGAGGGCGGGGTCCGCTTCGTGCTGAACTGCGCGATCGGCGAGGACGTGAGCTTCGCCGAACTGCGCGAGCGGCACGACGCCGTGTTCGTCGCCACGGGCGTCTACAAGGCGCGGGCGATCCAGGCGCCGGGCGTCGGCCTCGACGGCGTGGTCAAAGCACTCGACTACCTGACCGCGTCGAACCGCAAGGGCCTCGGCGACGCGGTGCCGGCCTTCGAGGACGGCCGGCTGAACGCCAAGGACAAGCACGTCGTCGTCATCGGCGGCGGCGATACCGCCATGGACTGCGTGCGCACCGCGGTCCGCCAGGGGGCGAAGTCGGTCAAGTGCCTCTACCGGCGCGACGAGGCCAACATGCCGGGCTCGGTGCGCGAAGTGGCCAACGCCAAGGAGGAGGGCGTCGAGTTCGTCTGGCTCTCCGCCCCCGAGGCGTTTCTCGGCGACGAGCGCGTGCGTGCCGTCCGGGCCACCCGGATGCGGCTCGGCGCCCCCGATGCGACCGGCCGGCAGAGCCCCGAGCCGATGCCCGGCTCGTCGTTCCAGATCGACGCCGATCTGGTCATCGAGGCGCTGGGCTTCGATCCCGAGGACCTCGTCGGCCTGTTCGACGAGAACGAGCTGCCGGTCACCCGCTGGGGTACGCTGCGCGTCGACTGGACGACCATGATGACGGGCCTGGAAGGCGTGTTCGCCGGGGGCGACATCGTGCGCGGTGCCTCGCTGGTCGTCTGGGGGGTGCGCGACGGCCGCGACGCCGCCGCCGGCATCCACCGCTACATCCAACAGAAGCAGACGACCGGCGCCGAGACGGCCCCCCGCCTGCAACTCGCCTCCTGAGCCTGCGGGAGCCTTCGAGGATGACCACCATGACCGACCGGAACGCGCTCGCCCGCTACGAAGCGAATGCCCGCCATCTGGCCCAGCACGGCATGTACGACCCGGCCGACGAGCGGGACGCCTGCGGCGTCGGGCTCGTCGCCTCGATCGACGGCAGCGCCCGGCGCGACGTCGTCGTGCTCGCCATCGAGGCCCTGAAGGCCGTCTGGCACCGGGGTGCCGTGGATGCCGACGGCAAGACCGGCGACGGGGCGGGCATCCACATCGCCATCCCCCAGGACTTCTTCAAAGCACAGCTCAAGGGCTCGAAGGTCAATGCCGGGCCGATGGGCGTCGGCATGGTCTTTCTGCCGCGCACCGACTTCGCCGCCCAGGAAGTCTGCCGGACCATCGTCGAAACCGAAGTGCTGACCTTCGGCTACACCATTCTCGGCTGGCGCCAGGTGCCGGTCGACATGTCGGTGATCGGCGACAAGGCGATCGCCACCCGCCCCGAAATCGAACAGATCATGATCGGCAACCCGAAGGGCGCCGATGCCGAGACCTTCGAGCGCGAGCTGTTCATCATCCGCCGCCGCATCGAAAAGCGGGTCCTGGTCGAGAACATCAAGAACTTCTACATCTGCTCGCTGAGCTGCCGCTCGGTGATCTACAAGGGCCTGTTCCTCGCCGAGCAGCTCTCGACCTTCTATCCGGACCTGCTCGACGAGCGGTTCGTGTCGAACTACGCGATCTTCCACCAGCGCTATTCGACCAACACTTGGCCGTCGTGGCATCTCGCACAGCCGTTCCGCACGCTCGCGCACAACGGCGAGATCAACACCGTCCGCGGCAACACCAATTGGATGGCGAGCCACGAGACGCGGATGGAGTCCGACGCGTTCGGTCCCTGGAACGAGGACGTCAAGCCGCTCATCCAGAAGGGCTGTTCGGACAGCGCGGCACTCGACGCGGTGGTCGAAGCGCTGGTCCGCGCCGGCCGCGCCCTGCCGCTCGTCAAGACCATGCTGGTGCCGCCGGCCTGGTCGAACAAGATCGCCATGCCGGACGCGCACCGCGATCTGTTCAACTACTGCAACTGCGTGATCGAGCCCTGGGACGGCCCGGCGGCGCTGGTCGCCACCGACGGCCGCTGGGTCATCGCCGGCATGGACCGCAACGGGCTCCGGCCGCTGCGCTACGCGCGCACCGCCGACGGCCTCCTGGTCGCCGGCTCCGAGACCGGCATGGTCCCGCTCGCGGAAGCCACCATCGTCGAGAAAGGCCGGGTCGGCCCCGGCGAGTGCCTGGGGGTCGATCTGGTCACGGGCACCTTCTACCGCGACAACGCCCTCAAGGACCACTTGGCGGAGCAAAAGCCCTATTCGCACTGGGTCGCCAAGATCACCCACCTCGAGGACCTGAAGTCGAGCGTCCCCGCGGTCGACGTCGCCCTGCCCAAGGACGAGTTGCGCCGCCGGCAGAAGCTCTACAACTGGTCGGTCGAGGACCTGGAACTGATCCTGGCGCCGATGGTCACGGACGCCAAGGAAGCCGTCGGCTCGATGGGCGACGACACGCCGCTTGCCGTCCTTTCCGACAAGTATCGCGGCCTGCACCACTTCTTCCGCCAGCAGTTCAGCCAGGTCACCAATCCGCCGATCGATCCCTTGCGCGAATGGCGGGTGATGAGCATCAAGACCCGCTTCGGCAATCTCGGCAACGTCTACGACGAGACACCGGAACAGACGGCGATCCTGCAGCTCGAATCGCCGCTGTTGACCTCGATGGAGATGGAGGCGCTGAAGGACTACTTCGGCGACCGGATCGTCTCGATCGACTGCACCTTCCCGGCGAAGGGCGGCGACGACGTCTTGCGCCGCGAGCTGGAGCGGGTCCGCCGCGAGGCCGAGGACGCCGTCCGCGGCGGCTGCGAGGACCTGATCCTGACCGACGAGCGGGTCGGCCCCGACCGCGCGCCGATGCCGATGATCCTCGCGACCGGTGCCGTGCACAGCCATCTGGTCCGCCAGGGGCTGCGCAGCTTCAGCTCGATCACCGTGCGCTCGGGCGAATGTCTCGACGTGCACTACGCGGCCGTTCTGATCGGCGTGGGTGCCACCGCCCTGAACCCCTATCTGGCCGAGGCCAGCATCGCCGATCGCCATGCGCGCGGCCTGTTTGCGGGGCTGACGCTGGACGACTGCCTCGAGCGCTACCGCGAGGCGATCGGCCAGGGCCTGCTCAAGATCATGTCCAAGATGGGCATCTCGATCATCAGCTCCTATCGCGGCGGCTACAATTTCGAGGCGGTCGGCCTCTCGCGCTCGCTCTGCGCCGAGTACTTCCCGGGCCTCACCACCCGCATCTCGGGCATCGGCCTCAAGGGGCTCACCAATCGCGTGCTGCGCCAGCACGAACTGGCGTTCGACGACGATGCGACCATCTCGATCGGCGGCTTCTACCGCTATCGGCGCGGCGGCGAGCACCACGCGCTGCAGGCCCAGGCCATCCACCAGCTGCAGAACGCGGTGGCCTCGGGCTCCTACGCCGCCTATCGGCGCTACTCGGACATGGTCTACGCCCAGGATCCCGTCTCGATCCGCGACCTGCTCGACTTCGCCCGGCCCGAGGCCGGCGTCCCGCTCGACCGGGTGGAGAGCATCACCGAGATCAGAAAGCGCTTCGTCACCCCCGGCATGTCGCTGGGTGCGCTCAGCCCCGAGGCCCACGAGACCCTCTCGATCGCCATGAACCGGATCGGCGCCAAGGCCGACAGCGGCGAGGGCGGCGAGGGCAAGGAGCGCTTCACGCCGCGGACCAACGGCGACAACGCCAACTCGGTGATCAAGCAGGTCGCCTCCGGCCGCTTCGGCGTGACGGCCGAATATCTGAACGCCTGCAAGGAGATCGAGATCAAGGTCGCCCAGGGGGCCAAGCCCGGCGAGGGCGGCCAGCTGCCGGGCTTCAAGGTCACGGTCGAGATCGCCCGGCTGCGCCACGCCACCCCCGGCGTGACGCTGATCTCGCCGCCGCCGCACCACGACATCTACTCGATCGAAGACCTCGCCCAGCTCATCTACGACCTGAAGCAGATCAACCCGGACGCCAAGGTCTGCGTGAAGCTCGTCTCCGAGAGCGGCATCGGCACCATCGCCGCGGGCGTCGCCAAGGCCAAGGCCGACGTCATCCTCGTGTCGGGCAATGTCGGCGGCACCGGGGCCAGCCCGCAGACCTCGATCAAGTTCGCCGGCACGCCCTGGGAGATGGGGCTCTCCGAGGTCAACCAGCTCTTGACGCTCAACGACCTTCGCCACCGGGTGCTCTTGCGCACCGACGGCGGCATCAAGACCGGCCGCGACGTGGTCATCGCCGCCTTGCTCGGTGCCGAGGAATACGGTGTGGGCACGGCGAGCCTCGTCGCCATGGGCTGCATCATGGTCCGCCAGTGCCACTCCAACACCTGCCCGGTCGGCGTGTGCACCCAGCGGCAGGACCTGCGCGACCACTTCACCGGCTCGCCCGAGAAGGTCGTCAACCTCTTCACCTTCATCGCCGAGGAGGTGCGCGAGATCCTGGCCTCGCTCGGCCTCCGTTCGCTCGAGGAGGCGATCGGCCGGACCGACCTGTTGAAGCAGGTGAGCCGCGGCTCGCCCGACCTCGACGACCTCGACCTCAACCCGATCCTCGCCCAGGTCGACAGCACCCGGCCGCGCTTCTGCACGCTCGAGGGCCGCAACCCCGTCCCCGACACCCTCGACGCCCAGATGGTGAAGGACGCGGCCCCCATGCTGATCGACGGCGAGAAGATGCAGCTCGCCTACAACGTCCGCAACGTCGACCGCGCGGTCGGCACCCGGCTCTCGGCGCACATCACCCGCAAATACGGCCAGGACAAGCTGAAGCCGGGCCACCTCACCGTGCGCCTGCGCGGTTCGGCCGGCCAGTCGCTCGGCGCCTTCGCCGTGCAGGGCCTCACCATCGAGCTGTTCGGCGATGCCAACGACTATGTCGGCAAGGGGCTCTCGGGCGGCACCATCGCCATCCGCCCGCTGGTCTCCTCGCCGGTGGTCCCGCACGAGAACGTCATCATCGGCAACACCTGCCTCTACGGGGCCACGGCCGGCAAGCTGTTCGCCGCCGGCCAAGCGGGCGAGCGGTTCGCCGTGCGCAACTCGGGTGCGGTGACCGTGGTCGAGGGCTGCGGCGACAATGGCTGCGAGTACATGACCGGCGGGACCGCCGTCATCCTCGGCCGCACCGGCGACAATTTCGCCGCCGGCATGTCGGGCGGCATGGCCTTCGTCTACGACCCGGAAAACCGGCTCTGGGATCCGGTGCGCAACCGCTCGATCCGCCTCAACGAGGACATGGTGATCTGCCAGCGGCTCGAAGTCGACCACTACGCCAAGCTGCTCGAGGACCTGCTCGTCGAGCATGTCGGCATGACCCAGTCGGCGCTCGCCCAGCGCATCCTCGCCGACTTCGAGCTCGAGCGGCAGTTCTTCTGGCAGATCGTGCCGAAGGAGATGCTCGACAAGCTGGACGTGCCGGTCACCCGGCCGACCATCGCCCAGACCGCCTGACGCTCGGCCGATGACCGTCCAGACGATCATCCAGGGCTACCACGACGCCGCCGGGGGCCGCCCCCCCGGCGGCTTCGAGGGCCTCGTCGGCTACCACGTCGTGCTCGACCACGGCCAAGTCGTGATCCGGCTCACCGTCACCGACGACCATTGCAGCCGCTACGGCCTCGGCCACGGCGGCGTCGCCCTCACCCTGCTCGATACGGTCGGCGGCGTCACCGTCTGGCACGTCGTCCGCCCCGAACGCATCGCCACCATCAACCTCGCCTCGCAATTCATCGATGTGGTCCGCAAGGGCCCCGTGGTCGCCACCGCCACCATCGACCGCCTCGGCGGCCGCATCGCCCACACCTCCATGGCCCTGCACGCCGGCGACAAGGACGGCCCCCTCCTCGCCACCGCCGTCGCCAGCTA
>JBMCMJ010000161.1:0-6198 GCA_048615135.1 Pseudomonadota bacterium | reverse complement strand
AATAGGGCCGAAATCCCCCATGCTCGTGAGCGATGGCCATGCCGCTTCCTGGCGCCTTTCGCCCTTACGCAGCCGTAGACGTCGAGGGCAAGACGTATGAGCGTCTAGGAATTTCAACCTTGCGGCTGTAACCTTGGCGAATGGCAGCACGTAGCCTTCGGGCTTGGAGAGCGGTGGTGCGTCCCCGTATTGCCCAACGAAGCCACTTCCCGAATCCGCCCTCTTTTTCAGCCCCTTACCCGGCGATCTCCGACCTTGGTCGCCCCTCCGGAGCCGACGGCAACGCCGTCGGTCGGGGGTCGCAGGGGGCCAAAAGCCCCCTGCCTTCCTTCTATCCCCTACCCTTGGCGCGACCTTGCCCAGAGGGCCACGCCGACGAGGCCGGCGATCATGCCGAGGCCGCCCATGATGTCGGTGAAGCGGATGCGGTGTTCGGCGGCGGCGGCGGCTTCGAGCAGGGGGCGGACCTGGCGGGCGACGGCGGCCTCGATGGCGGCTTCGATCGCCGGGTCGAGCGTGGGCGCAGGCGCGCCGGTCAGATGGATGGCTTCGGGTGTCGGCGTCGGCGGTCCGCCGAAGCGCTCGGCGCCGAGGGTGGTTTCGGCGGCGTGGCCGTCGCCCGGATCGACCACCACGGTGATCGGCCCCGGGGTTGGCGGCTGCCAGCGAAAGGCGCCGTCGGCGTCGGTGACGGTCTCGTGCAGCACCGTGTCGCCACGCCGAAAGATGACCGCCGCGCCCGCGGGCCGGCCGCCGCCGACGAAGAAGGCGTAGCCGGTGACGAGGCCGCCCTCGACGGTGGCGAACACGCGCAGCCGGTGGGCTTCGGCGGGGGACGCGAGCAGCGCCAGCAGGGCGAGTGCCAAGAGGAGGGCGTGGTGCATGTCAGCCGCCCATGTCCACGGCGCGGACCCACATCAGCCCGCCGAGTTCGACCGGTGCGGGCTCGCCGCTCGGCGCCGGCAGGGGCGTCTCCGCCTCGAGCAGGGCGGCGAAGCCCCACCAGCCCGCCCGCGGCAGGGCGTAGGCGAAGGTGCCGTTGGCATCGGCCAGGATGACCTGGGTGACGAACGCGTCGTTGGGTGCGGTGACGCTGCCGTCGTTGAGGTATTCGACCTCGATCTCGGCAAACGGGACGGGGGCACCGTCGCGCAGGACCATGCCGCGGAACAGGTTGCCGGTCCAAAGGCCGGTCGGCCGGACCAGCGGTTGGATCTCGACGGGCAGGCCCACCGGCGCGTCCCACCCCTCGCCCGTGGCGAAACTGTCGAGGAACAGCTTGGTGTAATGGACGATCGACTTGCCCTCGGCCGGCTCCCAGTAGGGCACGGGCTCGACGACCAGGGTAGCCCCGCCCGGCTCCGGCAGATCGACCTCCAGCCCGAACGCCTGCCGCCCGTCGAACTCGCGTGGCTCCAGCTCGGACCGCAGATCGCGCACGCCGTTGCGCGTGTGCAGGTCCACGCGGACGGGCGTTTCCAGGTGCATGACCGGGCCGCCGTCCATCGGATGCGAAAAGCGGATGTCGACGGTGACGCTGCCGCCGTCGGGCAGCACGTCCGTGGTCGGTACGAGTTGCAGGAAGTGGGCGGCCGCCGGGCCGGCGCTCAGGGCCAGGACGGTTGCGACGACGAACGGATGGCGCACGAGTGATCTCCCCGGAGGATGGAACCGGCGCAGTATGACGTTTCTCGATTTTTTGCATACCGGGCCGAAAGCGTCGGTGGGTCGCCTCAGCGCTCGGTCAGGGGAACGCCTTCGCCGACCCGATCGCTCGGATAGAGGACCACCCGCTCGTCGACCTCGAGACCGGCCGTCACCACCGCCCCCCGGCCGTCGCGGGCGCCGATCTCCACCTCGCGCAGCCGGGCGCGGCCCTGATCGGCAACGTAGACCGTCCAGGCATCGCCCGTGCGGAACAGGGCCCCCAGCGGCAGGAGCGGTGCGTCCTCGATCCGCTCGACCAGGATGCGGGCGAACACCCGAAAGCCATGGCCGAGGTGCGTCCAGGCAGCGGGCTCGTCGACCAGGTCGAGGATCACCCGCACCCGCTGTTCCTCGATGCCGAGCGCCGACACCTCGGTGAAGCCGCGCGGCTCGATCCGCCGGACCACGGCGGCAAGCGGCCTCGCCTCGCCCCAGTCCTCGATCCGTGCCTCGGCGCCTTCGCGGATGCGGACGGCATCGGTCGAGAGCAGCTCGACGACGATCTCCAGATCGCGCGGGTCGCCGGTGGTGAGCAGCGCCGTGCCCGAGGTGACGACCTGTTCGCTTTCGACGAGCAACTCCAGGATCCGCCCGTCGGCGGGAGCGAGGAGGTGCAGGCAACAGCCCGGCGCATCCGCCGCCGCGACGTCGCTCGGCTCCAGGAGCAACGCACGCGCGCGGCCCAGTTCCTGGTGCTTCAGCTCGATCGAGGCCTCGGCCGTCGCCACCGCCGCCTCGCGGATCGCCAGTTCGAGCCGGGTCCGGTCCAGGCCCTGGGCGGAGAGCGCGCCGCGGGCGCGGAGCTGTGAATCGCGCAGGAGCTGCTCCTGCCAGTAGTCCCGCTCGGCGAGACTGCGGCGGAGTTCGGCCTCGGCGAGCCGGAGTGCGGCCTCCGCGGCGCGGACGTTGGCCTCGAGTTCGCTGCGGGTGCGGTCGTCGAGGATGGTCGGCAGTTCCGGCCGCAGCACGGCGACCACCGTCTCGCCGCCCACGACCGGGTCGCCCGCCTCCTGCGGATTGCGCAGGACGCGGGCGTCGACCGGTGCCGAGACGGTGTAGATCTCGCGGATACGGGTCTCGCCCTCCTCGTCGACCGTCACCTCGAGCGTCCCGCGCGATCGCTGCCAGGTCGACGGGCACCGGCTGCGGTGCGAAGGCGACCCACAGACCCAGGCCCGCGAGACCCACCAGAGCGGTGATCGTGGCGATGCGGCCGGGGCGCATGGTCACTCCCGGGTCTCGAGCACGGCGACGAGGTCGAGCCGGTCGATCCGCCGGCGAACCAGCAGCGCGGAGGCGAGTGCTGCGGCGAGGAAGACGAGGGTGGCGAAGCCGTAGGTGGCAGGGGCCACCACCAGCGGCACGCGGTAGAGCTCGCTCTCAAGACCCGTCGCCACGCTCCACGCCACGCCGTAGCCGATCAGCCAGCCGAGCGGCATGGCGACGAGGGCCAGGAGCGCCAGTTCGAGGAGGAGCATCACCGAGACCTCGCCACGGGTGAAGCCGAGCACACGGAGGCTGGCCAGTTCGCGGGCCCGCTCCGACAGACGGATGCGCGCCGCGTTGTAGACGACGCCGAAGGCGATGACGATCGCGAGGCCCGCATAGACGCTGATCATGATGAGCATGTTGCGCTCGAGGGTGGCGCGGAGTTCGGCGAGGGAGTGGCGCTGCAGCGTCAAGGCGGCCAGGACCGGGGTCGTCTCGAGCGCGGCGAAGAGGTCGGCCTCGGCGCGCGGGTCGTAGGCGAGGTGCACTCCGTCGACCCGCGGCCCCTCGCCCATGAGGTCGGCGAGGGCGGTCAGATCCATAGAGGCGCCGAGCCCGACATATTGCTGGAGCACCGCGACGACCGGCACCTCGAGCGTCCGCCGATCATCCTCCAGCACCTCGACGATCAGTCGTTGCCCCGGCCGCACCTCCAGCAGCCCGGCCAGCATCTCGCTGAGGGCGAGGCCGAAGGGCGGCAGGGTGACGGGCTCCAGATCCAGGTCGACCACCCGGCTCAGCTCGGCGTCCGCGGGCTTGCCGACGAGCGACGTGCGCTCGGTCAGCACCCCATGGCGCAGACGCACCGGGACGGACCGGTAGGGCTCGACCCGCAGCACCCCCGGCAGACGGGCCGCGGCCTGGATCGCGCTCGCGCCGCGCGTGTCGGCGAACACCAGCGTCGCCTGCTGGCGGTCGGCCACGAAGAACTGCATGTCGACCAGTTCGTCGAGGGAATCGAGGGCGAACAGCGAGCCGATCAGCACGGCGATCGAGCAGGCGAGCCCGAGGGTGGTGAGCGCTGCCCGGAGCGGCCAGCGGAGGATGTTGCGCAGCGTGAGCACCAGGGCCTGCGGCAGCCGCCGGAACAGCCCCCAGCGCTCGCCCGGCAGATGGGTGAAGCGGGTCGGCACGGGGGGCGCCATCGCCACCGCGGGCGGCAGCCGGACGACCCCGCGGATCGCCTGCAGGCCCCCGGCAAGGGCCGCCACGAGGGCTGCCGAAGCGGCGAGCGCGAACACGTCGGCCCGTTCCCGAAAGACGAGGAAGGGAAAATGGAAGAACTCGCCGTAGAGCACGGTGATGCCGCGCCCGAGCCACCAGCCGGCGAGCCAGCCGATGGCGATGCCGGCGAGCGCGATCACCAGGACGAGCTTCAGGTAGTGCAGGGCGATGGCCGGGCCGGCGTAGCCCAGCGCCTTCAAAAGGCCGATCTGCTCGCGCTCCAGGGCGATCAGTCGGCTGATCGTCATGTGCACCAGAAATGCCGCCACGCCGAGGAAGATCGGCGGCATGATCCGGGCGAGACCCGCGAGCTGATCGAGCTCGGCATCGAGGAAGGCGTGCGACTGCTGCTCGCCGCGCCCATAGGCGCCGGTGCCGCCATAGGCCTCGAGCAGGTCGTCGATCCGCTCGATGACCGGCGCTGCCGGAGCGCCGCTCGCGAGGCGCAGCGAAAGCTGGTTGAAGGCGCCGTCGAGGTCGAAGGTCCGGGCGAGCGCGTCGTAGCGCGCCATGACGACGGCAAAACGGCGGTCGTCCGGCACGAGATCGCCGGGGCCGAGCGCGTAGACGAACTCGGGGCTCAGCATGACGCCGACGATCACCCAGTCCCGCTTCACCCCGTCGAGGATCGCCCGAAAGCGGTCGCCCGGCAAAAAACCGTGGGCGTCGGCGAAGGCCTGGTTGACCAACACCTCGTCGGTGGCGCCGGTCTCGGGGAAACGGCCCAGGCTCAGGTGGACGCGGTTCACCGCGGGCTCCCCCCGCTCCGGCAGCGAGACGATGCGCGCCGTCGCGGGCGCGCTCCGGCCCGGCAAATCGAGCAGCGCCGACTTGTCGATGCGGGCTTCGACGGCCGCCACCCCCGGGATGGCGCGGACCCGTTCGACGAGGCGCAGCGGCGCGCGGGTCGCGTGGGCGAAGACGTGGGCGAAGCGGTAGCGCTCGTAATAGGCGGTGCGCGTCTCCTCCAGGGAGCGCTGCGCCCCGACCGCCAGCACCAGGACGGCGACACCCGCCGCGAGCACGAGGGCGATGGCGAGCGCCTGCGCCGCCAGCCGGCGGAGATCGCGCCCCAGCTTGCGGTCGAGCACGCTCACCAGCTGACCTCCTCGGGAGGCCGCTTGGCGGCGTTGGCCTCGATGGCTTGCACCCGCCCATCGGCGAGGCGGACCACCCGGTCGGCGATCACCCGGATCGCGACATTGTGGGTGATGATCACCGTGGTGGTGCCGAGTTCGGCGTTGGCATCGACCAAGGCGCGGAGGACGCGCACCCCGGTCGCACTGTCGAGCGCGCCGGTCGGCTCGTCGCAGAGCAATACCTCCGGCCGCTTGGCGATCGCCCGGGCAATGGCCACGCGCTGCTGTTCGCCGCCCGAGAGCTGCGCCGGAAAGTGATCGTGCCGCTGGTCGAGGCCGACGCGGGCGAGCGCTTCCGCGGCGGGCATGGGCTCGTTCGCGATCTCCGTGACGAGCGCCACGTTCTCCAGCGCCGTCAGGCTGGGGAGGAGATTGTAGTGCTGGAAGACGAAGCCGACATGGGCGCGGCGGTAACGGGTGAGATCGGCGTCCGAGACGTGGGCCAGATCGCGATCGCGGAACACGACTTCGCCCGATGTCGGTCGATCGAGCCCGCCGAGGAGGTTGAGAAGCGTCGACTTGCCGCTGCCGGACGGACCGAGCAGCACCGTGAAGGCGCCGTGATCGAGATCGAGGTCGACGCCGCGCAGCGCGTGGACGGCCACGTCACCGGTACCGTAGACCTTGGTGACCCGGCGGCAGCGAAACAGCGGGTCGGCATCATCCATGCCCTCAGTCTAGCCCAGACGGCGGTCCTGCCGAACCGAGGCGGAAGGCGGAGAAAGCGGAGAAGGCAGAGACGAGAACGCCGGCCCCCACGGGGGACCGGCGTTCGAAACGAGGCGACCGGGGTCGCGGGAGGCCTCAGCCTCCGGTCTGGGGCGCCACCACGACGGGCGTGTGGATCGGCGAGGCGTCG